>JACPZN010000139.1 GCA_016195505.1 Nitrospirota bacterium
CATGCAGAATAGTTTAAATGAGGGCTGGAAAGGCTTACTGGGAGCACCCTAGAAGACCAAAGCGCTAAAATCCATTGACATCGTGTGCGCTCTGGGCAATAATCCGACCCTCTTCTTCGCGTGGTGTCTTCATGCCTGTGCCTTCATCCGTTTTCACTATTCTTCTGCTTACTGCAGATACCGATGTTCAGGCTCAATTCAAACAAGCCTTCAAGGATGCGTCGATCATCGTTGCTCGAGATACGGCGGCCTTTCAGAAGGAGTTGCCAAGATATCAGTTTGATGCAGTGGTGGTGGAGTCTCGATCTGCCCAAGAGGGGACGATGACACTCCTAGGCTACATCGATCCCTCTCGCGCCTTAGTCATCACAGGCTCGCGAGCTGTTCTGAAAAAGACTATGAAAATGATCCAGTTCATGAATCAACAGAATGGGCACCCATATCAGAGCAAAACCCGCGATGCCTCCCTTGAGAGTTACCTGGAAATGAAAATGGGTGATTTCGTGAAGGGCATGAGGAACGGATCGGCCAGAAATCTGCACCCTATTCTCATTTCTGCTGTAGAACGTCCCTTGATTGCCTCTGCGCTTCGTGAAACGCAGGGAAATCAGATTCAAGCGGCCGAACTTTTGGGCCTCAACCGAAACACCTTACGAAAAAAAATCGTTGATTTGCATATTCCCTTGAAACGAACACGAACCAAAGCACATCGTAGTGCATAGCACTTCAGGGCCTATGTTTTGATGCAGTTAACCAGGGGACTTAACGTCTTCGTCACACACCAAGGAGGGGACTCGATGACAAAAGAAGAACTCATCGCAAAAATGGCCGCATCCGCCGGAATCACGAAAGTTGCCGCTGGCACTGCCCTTCAGGCATTCACTGGGGCAGTCACATCCTCGCTGAAAAAAGGACAGCGTGTCTCCCTAGTCAACTTCGGAACTTTTACTATTTCAAAGCGCAAGGCGCGGATGGGAAGAAATCCAAGAACCGGAGAATCCCTCAGGATTCCCGCAGCCAAAGTACCAAAGTTTTCTGCCGGGAAAGAGCTTCGTTCGGCAGTTAAGTAATTTTTGATCGTTGCAACGATAGTTAGCAGAAGAGAAGGCGGCACCTTTCCAGGTTGATGGAGGGTGCTTCCTTCTCTTTTTGCTTTTCTTGACAGTGTAGGCGGGCCTATATTAGCATGCCCAGCCTGATGATAGGCGCGTAGCTCAGGGGGAGAGCGCTACCTTGACACGGTAGAGGTCGACGGTTCAAGACCGTCCGCGCCTACCACCAAGCGGAGGGCACTCGTATGCCTGTCGAAGGCGGGGTGCCTTTGTTGTTTCTAGCGTTAAGCGAATTACACAAGCCATGAAGATTACGATGAAAGATGGGCGCAGCAGGAACCTGCCGGATGGTCAAACCGTTGCCGCAGCACTATCGTTGCTTGGGGTCTCAGTTGGGCAGGATATCCTTGCAGCCAAAGTCAACGGCCAAATGGTCGACCTCTCAAGACCTTTGTCCGAAGACGGAGTCCTTGAACCTCTCCGGTTTGACAGCGCTGAGGGCCGTGAAGTTTACCGCCACAGCAGCACTCACCTCATGGCACAAGCAGTAAAGGAGCTCTTCCCGACAGCCCAGCTGACGATCGGACCCGCTCTCGAAGATAGCTTCTACTATGATTTTGCATTTGATCGGCCTTTTACACCGGAAGACCTGGCAAATATTGAATCGCGGGCCTTGGAAATTTCAAAGCGCAAGCTTGCCATCACAAGACGAGAATTTCGCAAGCAGGAAGCCATCGACTTCTTTAAGGCTCGGGGTGAGCACTACAAAGTGGAGTTGATTCAAGGCTTCCCGGACGGGGAATCGATCTCCGCATACACACAAGGGGATTTTGTCGACCTCTGTCGCGGTCCGCACCTGCCGTCGACCGGCCACATCGGCGCCTTCAAGCTCCTCAGCACAGCCGGTGCCTACTGGCGCGGAGACGAACGTAATCCGATGCTCCAGCGGATCTACGGCACTTCGTTCCCGACCAAAGCAGAGCTTGATGCACACCTCGCACGTTTGGAAGAGATTAAGCGCCGTGACCATCGCAAAGTCGGGAAAGAGCTGGACTTAATATCTGTCCAAGATGAAATCGGCCCTGGGCTTGTGCTGTGGCATCCCAAAGGAGCTGCCGTCCGTCTGTTGATCGAAAACTTCTGGCGCGAACAACATATCAGGGATGGCTACGAACTTGTTTATTCCCCGCACGTCGCACGCCTCGATCTCTGGAAAACCAGTGGGCACGTCGACTATTACCGCGAAAACATGTTTGCCTCCATGAAGTTGGAAGGCAGCGAGTATCAACTTAAGCCGATGAATTGCCCCTACCACATCATGATTTATAAATCCCATTTGCGAAGTTATAGGGACCTTCCCATTCGCTACGGCGAACTCGGGACCGTATATCGCTATGAACGGACCGGCGTCCTTCACGGGCTCTTGCGTGTGCGGGGGTTTACCCAAGATGATGCCCATCTCTTCTGCCGACCGGACCAGATGGAGACAGAAGTCAGTCGCGTGCTGGATTTCACCTTCTTCATTTTACGGACATTCGGGTTTAATGAATTCGAAGTGTTTCTCTCCACAAGACCGAAGGAATCGGTAGGAGCCGATGAGCATTGGACGCTTGCCACGAGCGCTCTGGAAGCCGCTCTCAAGAATCGCACCATTGCCTTCCAACTCGACCCGGGCGGCGGCGCGTTCTACGGCCCGAAGATCGACATTAAGATCAAGGATGCGCTGGGCCGTTCGTGGCAATGTTCCACCATTCAAGTCGATTTCAATAATCCCGAGCGGTTCGGGTTGAGTTACATTGGCGAGGACGGTAGAGCCCATCAGCCCATCATGATCCATCGCGCCTTGATGGGATCGATCGAGCGCTTCTTTGGAATTCTGATTGAGCATTATGGAGGGGCATTCCCAACTTGGTTGGCACCGGTGCAGGCTACGGTCATGAATATCACGGATAATCAGCGGGACTATGTAGCAGCCGTCGTCGCTCAATTGAAGACGGCAGGTTTCCGAGCTGAGGCAGACTTGCGGAATGAAAAGATCGGGTTCAAGATCCGGGAAGCGGAGAAGGCGAAGGTTCCGTTCATGCTGGTGGCTGGAGACCGCGAAGTGCAAGGCGGCACCCTATCGGTGAGAGGCCGAAGCGGCTCGAATCTCGGGAGCATGACTGTGGCTGGGGTGTTGGATCTCTTACGTACTGAGATCGCGCGCCCCCAGCAGGAAATTCAACAGACACACTAGGAGGTGGCTTATCGTTCCTAAACTGCGCGTGAATCGTGAGATCCGGGTCCGAGAAGTACGGGTGATTGGTCCGGAGGGTGAACAACTCGGGATTCTTCCGACACCAGACGCCTTTCGCCAAGCGCAAGAAAGCGGTTACGATTTGGTCGAAGTGGCTCCCACTTCCGTGCCGCCGGTCTGTAGGATTATGGACTATGGCAAGTACAAGTACGAGCTCAGCAAGAAGGAGCACCAGAGCCGGCGCCATCAGAAGTCCACACAGGTAAAGGAAATCAAATTATCTTGGAAGAGGGCAATAAGACCAAAGTCACCCTCACCTATCGGGGACGTGAAATGGCCAACCAAGAAATGGGCCGCGCGGTGATGAATTCCGTGATCGAAAAATTAGCCCAAGCCGGCACGATCGAGTATGCTCCCCGCATGGAAGGACGGAGTTTGATTATGATCGTGGCTCCGAAGAATTGATGAACCCAACACTGTGATCGGCTAACCAAAGGAATCTATCTCATGAAAGTCAAAACGCACAAAGGCGCCAGCAAGCGCTTTGCAAAAACCGGAAGCGGGAAGATTGTCCGTCGAAAGGCGGGCAAGCGACATCTGCTGAGTCATAAGGGACGAGACCGCAAGCGCCGCTTAAGCGGCACCCAGGTTGTGGACGCGACGTCCACCTTGTCATTGAATCGGCTACTTCCGTACAAATAGTCCCTAACTAAGAGACCTCTTAGAAAGCAAAAGGAGTATTGAATCATGCCTCGCGCAAAAGGCGGACCAAAAACCAGACAGCGGAGAAAGAAGCGGATCAAGCTGGCGTCAGGCCAATATGGAGGGAAAAGTCGGCTGTTTCGTTCGGCAACTGAGAGTGTAGATAAAGGGCTGACCTACGCCTATACAGGCCGCAAAAACCGGAAACGGGATTTCCGCCAACTGTGGATCGCTCGCATCAGCGCGGCGGTTCGGGCGCAGGGTCTGACCTACGGCCGGTTCATCAACGCCCTTAAAAAAGCGAACATCTTGCTGGATCGTAAAGTCCTCTCGGACATGGCCATCAAGGACAGCGCCGGCTTTGAGAAGTTGTGCGGCCTCGCCAAGCAACACCTAACTCCTGCCACGGCGTAACCTCGCCGAGTCATTCGCTTCATACGCTTCTAAAGATAGCCACACAATGAGGAGAGCGACAGGCTGTCGCTCTCCTACTTACTTAAACTCTGCCAATTGGGTGAGATTCACTTCAAACGCGACGACCGGTACGGCGATCTGCCATCGTTCTAAGACTTCAGGATGCACTTCACCGATGATGCCAAGTGGTGTGCCTGCTACGACGATCCGGCCGGCGCGGCCTTCGAGAAATGAGGGATGCTGAACCGATTCGAGGCTGTATTCTTTTCCTAAATAATAGAACAGCACATCGACACATGAATGAATTTCCGAGAAGTGGGCAGCCGCATGGGAGAGGACTGCACCCAAGATGGTCTCTGTACGCGAGCCCAATTCATGAGAAGCATCGGGAATCGCGACCTCGCCGGCCTCGAATAGCCGATGCGGATAAAACGCTCGGCTCGACGCGGCTTCGACTCGCAGGAGTGAGGGCAACATCCACTGCCGCAAACACGAGAAGGTCAAAGCCATCGCATTATCCACTTCGACCATCCGGCCCCACCCCGTCCCATCTAGACGCATGGCTGTACGGTACTTCCCCTGTGAACCGAGGATATTCGAAATGATTTCTTGGAAGCCGAGGCCCACCATCAACTCGCGTGCGCGATCGGACAGTTGCTCGATCCTCGACAGCCCGCCCACAGTAAACTGGGCCGGCATGACGGGAAGGAATTCATGGTACCCCCGACTAATCGCCACATCTTCGACCACATCCATCGCATGTAGGAGATCCTGCCGATAGGGCGGCAACGTCGCCTTCACGTTCTTCTTTCCCACCGACACATTGTAGCCGTAGACCTCCAGCGCCTGCTTCACCTTGCGCGCACCCAATTCTTGGCCAAGGGCCTGTTCGATCGTTTTTACGATGATCGTGCGCGGCTTGTTCAAACTCTGAGGCGTAGCGACTGATTTCCCCAAGGTGGTCTTGTATGGATACCGCGTCTCGATCGGCTCGATGGTGGCTCCGCGGTCTGCCAAGTTGGTAGCAAGAATATTCAGCGTGAGGACGACCATCGGCTGGTCGGTACCTGTGACCTCGACAAACAGATCTTCATCACCGACCCGTACTTCGCCGATCTCTCGACTATTGATGATGGGCGGGAAGGACAGCGCTTGGCCCTTCGCATCGCGAAGAAGAGGAACCCGATCCTGCCCTTCGAGAATGTGCCCATGCTCAAGTCCCTTGGGATGGACCATCAGAATTTCCGAGAGGGTCATCACCGTCTCCATGCCCAAGGGTGTGAACCTGGCTTGGTCCGGCTTCACAAGATCATAGGTGACCGGGAACTGAATCTTTGCAAGCTGATAGAGACCAATGGAAACCGTCCGCCGTTTGCGGCCAAAGATATCGGCGAGTTTCTCTTGTGTTTGGATGAGTTGCGCAAGCCCTTCTTCGGTAACTCGATAGCCACGCGCCGTGCAGGCCGCGACGTACGGACGAACTCGTTCAAGCCCAGGAACCACGACCAGCTGCTGCGTTGATCGCGGCTTCTGTTCAAGGAACGTATAGGGCTTGTGTTTTCCCTGTAGTTTGATCCGAATCTGCCGCGCGATCCCTTCGCAGCACCAGAGATCAGGCCGATTGCTGTCTTGCAATTCAATGCGGAGTTCGCCCGTCTCCGCGTTGTGCCCCTTCAGCTCGCCCTTCACGAGCATCAACCACTCTTCGAGCTGCGCCAGAGAGACAGATGACGCGTGGCGCTCAGATCCCGCCAGCAGCACTTCAAAATCATCTTTGAAGATAGAAATCGTCGGCATAGATGACAGCTCGCCAGCTAAAAAATCCCCTTGGTGGTTCGAATCAAATCCAAATTGTCGGTAAACAGCTCTCGGATGTCATGAATGCCCAACGCCACCATAGCCATCCGGTCAAGGCCCAGACCCCAGGCGATCACCGGCACGGTCACGCCGAGCGGCAATGTCACTTCTGGACGAAAGAGACCAGCCCCGCCGAGCTCCATCCACCCTAAGCGTGGATGGCGGACATGGAGTTCGACCGATGGTTCGGTAAACGGAAAATATGCCGGGAGAAACTTCACCTCTTTGGCTTGAGCGACTTCACGAGCAAACAGATTTAAGAGCCCCAACAAGGTCCTAAAATTGATGTCTTCGCCCAGCACAATCCCTTCGACTTGGAAAAAGTTTGGCCCGTCGGCTATCAAAGGTATACCCCCAGCCGGTTGAGCCGGTTGCGCCGCCATTCTCATGGGCTTTGGTCACACGTGATAAGAACGGTTCGGCAATGTGCGCAGCGTGCTTCGGCTCTTTGACGAAATACACATCATGAATATCTCGCGCAGGATGAAATTGCGGCATGAAGAGCGCGTCCATGTTCCAGAACTCGGTTTCGACGAGCGATCCGCGCATCTCTTGGAAGCCCATACTGACCAGTTTGGTCTTCACCGTATCCAAAAACTCACGGTAGGGGTGTTTCTTGCCGGTGCCGATTCGTGGGGCGCGTAAGCTGATGGTGTATTTCCTGAAGCGTTTTGCTCGCCAGCTGCCGTCTTTGAGCAACTCCGGGCTCAACTGTGAAACTTCCTCAGCCACTCCCTGTTTGGCCAAATGATCCGCCGCGGTCACACCCGTCGGGGACAACACATATGATCGTGCCACACGATCATCTATGCGAAAGGGCTCTTTCGCATTCCCACGTTTCACCGCATGGTCTTGAATGAGCTGGCGATGCGATTCCGAAAAACTTTCCAATTCACGAGGTGCCTCGTGCAATTGCTGCAACAGAGCGCGCATCGACTCGACAGAGGGACTGGGCCGCCCCGTGGATTCAATGCAGCCACCTTGCACGATCAAGAGCACACCTTCCTTCTTCAGTCGACCGACCGCTTTACTGACATCAGAGGGATCGAGACCTTCTTTGGCATGAAGATCCGGAATGGTGAGCCGTTTCCCCGTGCTCGACGCAGCCCTGGCCGCCGAAAAGACCCGTTCGATGGGTAAAGACTGTTCGAAGTAGGTCTCCCCGATACTCGTCAGCGACACGACGGGGGTGATCGTTTCGGAATTGATGGAGAGGAGCTGCTTGGCGAGCAACCATTCGATCGCCATGCTTAGCTGCGACGGTTCGAGTGTCGTCCCCGTGGCAAGCTGCTCCGTGGCGAGGCTGATCCCGGCAGGACTTGTCCCAAATACCGTGAGGACCTTGACTTCGAGGGGATGTAGACCGTCGATGAGTACGGAGATATCCACCCTGCGTTGCCTATCGATGCGCCGATGCGTGCGGCGTCGAGGACACGGCAGTGGTGCCGGCGGCTCGCAACGCCGCGATCGTTCCAACGTAGTCTCGTTGTGAAAAAATGGCGGAGCCTGCAACCAGCACAGTGGCTCCAGCTGCAATAACCTGCGATGCGTTGTCGACTTTGATCCCCCCATCGACTTCGAGTAGGGCTGGGCTCTTGAGCCGGTCTAAGATGGCACGCGCGGCCGTGACCTTGTTCAATACCGAAGGAATAAATTTCTGCCCGCCGAATCCAGGATTGACCGACATGATCAGAACCAGATCGACGTCAGCAAGGATTTCTTGGAGCGAAGCGATCGGCGTGGCGGGATTGAGGGTCACCCCGGCTTTCACCCCACGCTCTTTGATCGATTGAATCGTGCGATGCAGGTGCGGACAGGCCTCCACATGTACCGTCAGGTAGTCCGCTCCGGCAGCGGCAAATTCCGGAATGAACGCATCGGCATTGGTGATCATCAGGTGAACATCGAGCGGGAGTTTGGTGACTTTCTTCAGAGCCTCCACAATCGGTGGACCTACCGTGAGATTCGGCACGAAATGCCCGTCCATCACATCAATGTGCAGCCAATCTGCACCCGCCCGCTCGACTGCCGCCACTTCGTCTGCAAGTCGGGCAAAATCAGCGGACAGAATGGAGGGGGCGATCAGTATTGGCTGTCCCATCAGGAGACCTTTCGCAAGCGGGCGGCATAAAAACCGTCAATCCCGCATTTATTGCCCATGGTCGAGAGTGCGCCGTGAGCGGTCACAAAGGGGAGAGCAGTTGAAGGAAGCCACGGCGCCACGGATTCGCGCATCCATTCCGAATGGACCCGGCAGAAATGCGCGACCACGTCTTCAGTTTCTTCCGGCTCAGTCGAGCACGTACTATAGACCAGCACCCCACCAGGCCGCAAGACAGTTGCCACGGCTCCGAGTAGTTCCTGCTGCAACTTCTGATGTCGGAGAAACATCGCCTGGTGTTTGTTCAACTTGGCTTCGGGATGGCGGCGCAGAACCCCGAGCCCGCTGCAAGGGGCATCGAGAAGAATTCGATCAAACGATCCGTTCGGGACCGTCGCGGGCCTGCTCGTTCGACCGCCGCGTATCCTGAGCGTACGCAGAGCGTCCAGCGGTTTTCGTGCATCTCCTACAATCGCTGTGACGATAGTGATTCCCAGACGATGACAATTTTCTTGGAGGAGATCCAGCCGGGTCCTCTGCCGATCCAGGGCAAGAATGTGACCTCGATCCTCCATCAATTCCGCAAGATGCGTGGTCTTGCCTCCCGGCGCAGCACAGGCATCAAGAACGAAACCACCTGGCTGCGGGTCGAGGAGAGGAGGAATAAGTTGGGCGGCTTCATCTTCGATATAGAAATCACCATCCTGAAATCCAGGGAGGGATGTTACTAACGGTCCTTTTTCAACCACAACCCCGACAGGGCTGATCGTCGCGGGGTGCGCCGAGATTCCTTGCCGCTGGAGTCGATCGAGAAAGGTATCTCTCGTCAATCGTCGTTTATTCACGCGCAGGGTTACAGCGGGGACACAGCTGGTAGTCTGGCAGGCGGCTTCGGCTTGCACAAAGCCCATTCGGTCGATCCATCGTTGGCACAGCCACAGTGGAACGGAATGGCGAATGGACAAGGCTTGGGCCGGACAGGCTTCGGGATCAGGAAGTGACGGCTCCGGCAAGCGGATGAGATTGCGCAACACTGCGTTGACGAAGCCGCTCCAGTCGCGACCGAGTTTCTTGCTGTATGATTTCGTGAGTGCGACTGTGTCGTGAACCGCCGCTGACTGAGGAACTCGGTCCAGGTACATGAGTTGGTAGGCTCCGAGACGCAGCAGCGTTTGGAGCACAACGGGAAGATGGGGGAGCGGCTTCTTAAGCAGCGGCCTCAACCACCAATCCAGTGTTTCTTGCCGCCGCAACACACCATAGACCAATTCCATCGCCAGAGCCCGGTCCCGTGGATCTGAGATCCTGGTCTCACAAGCCTGCTGAAGTAATTCGTCGATCGTATCTTCCGCTGTATGACAGGAAAGAAGTACTGAACATGCCGCGACTCTCGCCGGCGACACGGCTCCATTACGACTGTGACGTGCACTCCTGGATGACATAGTGTGCGCGAGTAGATTACGCCGCCAGCAGACGCTGGTTTGCCATATGGGTGGATAAGATTAAGATAAGGTATCGCCGGGCCCCAACCGTGCGCCTACGCTGACACGGTGACCGGCAAGAAATGGCGCGGCGGTCATCCGTTTCGAGTTGGCAGTCTGAATCTCGACGATGTCCAAGAGCCCCTCACCGGTGGCTACCTGAATTGAATGTTTTGTAACAGCGATGATTGTTCCAGGCTGCTCGTCGCTCCGCATGGGCTTCGCAACAGCACTCCAAATGTTCCAACGATCGCGCCCAAGGAAGGTATAGGCTCCGGGCCAGGGAGACAGCCCCCGGACGCGATTGGCAATCGATTGTGCACTGTGCGTCCAATCAATCACACCATCCTCTTTCTTTAACAGTGGGGCCATCGTTGCCTGAGAGTTGTCTTGTGCCTTAGGCGTGATTGTCACTGCCTTGAGTTGTCTGATCGTTTCGACAAGAAGCCGCCCGCCGAGTTCTGCGAGGCGGGAAGCCAATGTTCCCGCCGTGTCTTCTGGCAGAATCGGTATTCGCTCTTGCAGAAGCACGGGGCCTGTGTCCATTCCTTCATCCATCAGCATGGTCGTAATGCCGGTTTCTGGTTCTCCGTTGATCACCGCCCATTGAACGGGAGCCGCACCTCGATATTTCGGCAACAACGATCCATGAACATTCACGCAGCCCATGGGTGGAAGGTTCAAAATCGGCAAATGAAGGATCCGACCAAAGGCGGTGACCGCAATCAGGTCCGGCTTCCAAGCGGCAAACGCGTCCAGAAAGTCCGGCGTTTTGATCTTAAGCGGCTGCAGGAGCGGGATCCCCCTGTGCTGCGCGATCACCTTGACCGGTGGCGGCACGAGACGGTGCCCGCGTCCTTTGGGACGATCCGGTTGGGTAACGATCCCAACGACCTGATCCTCTGACTTGAGTAATGCCTCAAGGGAGGGAACGGCGAATTCCGGCGTGCCCATGAATACAATTCGCATAACACCGCTTTAACACCGTGTTCACCTGAATGCAACGGTGCTAGCCGTTGGCTTGACTTGCCGTTTCACGCTTTGTTAGCATCCGCCCGCGGGGTGGAGCAGCCTGGTAGCTCGTTGGGCTCATAACCCAAAGGTCAGAGGTTCAAATCCTCTCCCCGCAACCAAATCTCTCTGTTCCCTTTCAACAAGTTAGAGCAACCCCTCCCGCATCAGTCTGTCATCTCTACGAGTGTCCTGATGCCCACCAACTCTGGAATCGCTTCGATTTCGAAAGCTCATACAGAATCAAGGCTAGGAATAGCAGCAAGGTCAGCGGTCCCACAGCTTTGCGGGCCATCTTCCCGTAGTCGATCTGCTGTACCCGCAACAGGTAGGACGAAGGGCTAAACCCCTCCGGGGTGATAATTAGCTTGTACAGACCCTTGGCCAGCTTGGCTTCGCCCCTGACCACTCCGTCGGGGTGGGCGATCGGAGGCCAGTATGCCACCGTCTGATCTTCTGCTGTCTCATTGACTCCCCTCACGACCCGTACTCCCACTGGCATGTTGCGCAGCCCGGGATCCACGAGATCTACAACAAGGAACGTCTCGCCTTCCCCGGGAATTTCCGTGCAGTATTGAGCATTCGCCTCGTATTGCGGCTGGTAGGCGTTGAAATGGACCAAATTACCACCGACACGGCGCACGCAGGTGTCTTCCTCGAGCGTTACAGTTCCATGCGCGGCGGCTATGCCAGGGGAGAGAACTGCTATGAGAATGAGCATCCTGATTGCGTGAGGTAACGAAGCCATAATCCTTACCTCCTGAGAGTGAGAGAAGTTGTGAACCGCCAATATCTCTATGATGGAATAACCTCCCGATCCCTTCACCAGGCAATTGCACTCGTACTACTAATCATTCAATTCGATGAAACCCCTCCTGTCAAGGCTCGCACTCGAAAAATTTCGGGCATGTTATCGATTCTATTCTCTGAACGGAGTGGCCAATGTGGCTGAACGTGGGAAAGAAATAGACGCGCGGGGAGTTTTCTGGTTCGATCAGGGCATGTCGTTTCGCTCACTTCAGTGGCTGCAATACTACTATTTCGCGTCGGCCCTCTTTCTGTTGATCAACTGGCTGGCCGGCGCAAACGTGCGCGCGGTAGGATTCGCAGCCTATCCCACCATGCGGATGGTCTACTACTTGGTCTGTCTATTGTGTGGCATGGTCGTCAGGCTGCTTCCCGCCTGGTCGGCGCCGGTGACGCTGGCCGAAAGTTCGGTCAATATCACGATCACGGCTCTGATGATTTCGGTGCCGACTCCACTCTCCACGTTCGATGTTGAGAATCCATCGCGACCACCGGTCGCCTTCCCGCAGCTTGCGATCAATTTCATGATCTCCGGGACTGCCGCTCTGGTCACCTGGTACCAATGCTTGTACGCTCTCCCAGGCCTGCGCCCACGCTAACAACTTCCCCAGCTTTATTGTATGCGATAGCCCCAAAGTGTCCTGTACCTTTTTATTTCCACACTCTTCAGATCTCTCGCGGTTCAATAATTAGCGCTCTCCGTGGTGTCGTATTTTCCTCGTTCACCCACTTGGTGACTCGACGCCGACCATCGATGATGAATCGTCGCCCTTGATAGACCAACACGACGATGGGGTCGACTTCCCAACTAGGATGGTGGTCATCCTCACTGTAGCGTTTCAACCCTTTGAGATCTTCGAAGGAAAGGGTTTCTTGACGAACCTTGCAGTTTTTAGGATTAAAGGACACCCGGATACACTTGGCCGCTACCCGATCCAGTGTTTCCTGAGGAGTCTTGTCGGGAGGTGGTACTCGATGACCGTCCATAGCCCTATAGACTTGACGCCACAAGGGATCAATGTCGTTGATAATTGGGCCTCCTCCAGATTGGAAGGCTTCTCAGAGCAAGAGCCGAACTCTCGCGCATCCCGCAGGCCGATCAATACGTGTTGGCGAGAGAGAAACATCAGCATTCCACGTTTGTCCGATAAGACTTTTCGACCAAAGCAATCTTTAAGCACCTCACCCCCCTCTACATGAATCATGAACGTTGTACGAATTGCGTCTCGTCGGTCCGAAAACGAATCGGCGGTTCATCGTGTGGCAGCTGGCTCCTGGTCCAACCAGGCGTCTCCCTCTGCCGAGCTTTTTGTTGTCGAGTCGAGTGAACTGAAGTTAAAGAGCTGGGGATCCATCAACAGCGATGGCGCGACATTGGTCAGGGCGGCGGCGATGCTATCCGAGCAGCCCGGTGACTCCCGCTCCCACTCGCGGAGAAACGCCTTCACTTTTTTCCGCTTGAGATCCTCCTGTGACCCGCAGAGGTCGCAGGGAATGATGGGGAATGCCCGCAGTTCCGCATACCGCACCAGATCCGTCTCTTTCACGAACGCCAGCGGTCTGATGACGAGATGACGCCCGTCCTTGGAGCGCAGCTTAGGCGGAATCGCTTTTAGCTTGCCTGTGTAGAATAAATTCAAGAAC
>JACPZN010000190.1 GCA_016195505.1 Nitrospirota bacterium
GCAAAGCTATGGAAAGCGGTATGCGGCAAATCGATGTCTATGTGAACGGACCCGGATCTGGTCGTGAATCGGCGATCCGCTCGCTTCAAGGGGCAGGTCTTCGGATAAACCTGATTCGGGATGTGACTCCGATTCCGCATAATGGATGCCGGCCGCCGAAGCGCCGGCGGGTGTAAGCAGGGACGAAACAAACGTCGGATTGAACGAAAATACCGGGCATGTGATGAGGCAGATACCCGGTAACCGGAGGTAGAGAAGTGGCAAAATATCGTGGTCCTGTCTGTCGGTTGTGTCGGCGAGAGGGGGAGAAGTTATTTCTCAAGGGCACCCGCTGTATGACGGAGAAATGTGCCATCGAACGTCGGAGTTATCCGCCGGGCCAGCATGGACAGGGTCGCCAACGAACCTCCGACTACAGCCTCCAGTTGCGTGAAAAACAGAAGCTGCGTCGTATCTATGGTCTTCAAGAGCGTCAGTTCCGAGGCGTGTTCGAACGGGCCGAGCGGCAAACCGGTGTCACAGGCGACGCGCTGCTGCGCTTACTCGAATGCCGTCTTGACAATGTCGCGTATCGATTGGGATTTGGTGCTTCGCGCAAACAGGCTCGTCAGATTGTGAGTCATGGTCATCTCACAATGAACGGGAAGAAGATCACTGTGGCCGGTGCGCTCGTGAAAGCCGGGGATGTGATTGAAGTTCGTGAGCGGAGCCGGAGCCTGATTGCGATCCAAGCGGCATTGGAATCCGTCGATAGTCGAGGGATTCCTGATTGGCTCGAACTCGATAAGGGAGCGTTCAAGGGAACTGTGCGAGCGTTGCCGGCCAAGGAACAGATCACGTTGCCGGTCAACGAGCAGATGGTTGTGGAATTGTATTCTCGATAGCCGTTCGTCTGGTAGCGCGGCACTGTTTTGTAGGACGGGTGGAAGTCGATAAGGATGCACATTCCCCAACATTCGGCAGATTTACCACCGAGGCGTTTGAGCGGGGGTTTGGCACCACGATAGGAAACGCCCTCCGTCGTGTCTTGCTGTCGTCGCTTACAGGCGCGGCGGTCACCACGGTGAAGATCGAAGGGGTCGTGCACGAATTTTCGACGATTTCCGGTGTCACGGAAGATGTGACAGCCATTATCCTGAACATCAAAAGCCTGCGGTTGGCGCTCCATACGGACAAGCCGAAGACCATTCGGTTGAAGAAGAAGGGGCCTGGTGAAGCCAAGGGATCAGACATCATTCATGATGGTGACGTCACAATTCTCACTCCGGACTTGCATATCGCCACGCTTGATAAGGATGCGACTCTCGACATTGAAATGACAATCAAGCACGGGCGCGGGTATGTTCCAGCTGAGCGCAACAAAGAGGAAGGGCTGCCGATCGGGGTGATCGCCATCGATTCAGTCTTTTCCCCGATCAAGCGGGTGAACTTCCATGTCGAAAATGCCCGAGTCGGTCGCATGACCGACTACGATAAGTTGACGATGGAAATCTGGACCGACGCCACCATAAGCCCGCGCGATGCTCTATCTACTGCCGCCGGCATTTTGCGCGAACATCTGGATATCTTCATCAATCCAGAGGAGCGTAGTGAAGGAAAGAGCGAGGCGGGGTACGAAGAAGCCCAGCGGGAAGTGAACAAGAATCTCTCCCGCAGCGTCAACGAGTTGGAACTGTCTGTTCGTGCAGCTAATTGCCTGAAAAATGCCAACATCAAGACGATTGCGGATTTGGTGCAGAAATCGGAAGGGGAGATGCTCAGAACGAAGAACTTCGGAAAGAAGTCTCTCAACGAGATCAAGGAAATTTTGTCGGAGATGGGGCTTTCGCTGGGTACTAAGGTAGATACGGCGTCGCCCCATAATGGGAGCCCAAAGTCAGAGTAATTCTTAAGACAAGGGGAATGCTGTGCGACACAGGAAAAAAGGTCGCCAACTTGGGCGGCAAACGAAGCATCGATGGGCCCTGTTTCGCAGTCTCGTGACATCCTTGCTCGACCACGAGCGAATCGAGACTACAGAAGCCAAAGCCAAAGAGATACGCGGGTTCACCGATCGCATGATTACGCTTGGTAAGGAGGGGACACTTCCCGCGCGCCGACGTGCTCTCGGATTTCTGCGCAGCAAGGCCGTTGTGTCTAAACTATTCAGCGATGTTGCCGGACGCTTCAGAGATCGTTCCGGAGGATATACCAGAATCGTGAAAACTCGTCGACGCATCGGGGATGCTGCTGAGATGGTTGCTATTGAGTTGGTCTCACGCCCAGAGACGTCGCCAAAACGAAAATCGGCAGCTGTACCCACGCAGTCTCCGGCCGGCGAGTCTGAAAAATCGGCATAGTTTCTAGTCAGACCCTCCGTTTGTGATGTGTCCGCAATCCGACTCCCACGTGCCGACGCGCGGGAGTCGTCTTATTTTCAGATCAGCGCAGGACATTTACTTGCCGCGCCGTGCATGCTAGGATCGTGCCAGATTCATTTGGATCTATGTCGGGAGAGTTCCAATCGTATGTGGGAGCTTGTAGCGAGACGAACGCTTCTCGCGCTGAGTGTATTCTTATCAGCGTTTCTCGGTTATCTCCTCTTCCTGAATGCGGATTCAGTTCCCACCGGTCAGCAGGCATCCCCAGGATCGATCGAACGAGCGGATGCCAAGATTTCAGAGTTTGTCTTTACGCAGTCAAAGGGCGATGTCATTCAGTGGCAAGTCCAGGCCAAACAGGCGCGGTTGTTTGAGCATGAGAAGCGGGCATTGCTGAGCGAAGTTGACGTCACGCTCTATGGCGTGAAGGGAAAAGAAATGACCGTGTTTGGTGAAGAGGGAACGCTCGACACCGCGACGAAAAATTTCGTGTTAGCCAATCGAGTGGATCCTCTTGTAGTTGAAACCGGGAGCGGATACACCATTTATACGAATCACCTGGCTTGGACGGATGATCAGAAAGAATTTCATACGGACGATCGCGTCCGGATCGTCGGCCATGGGCTTGAGGTGACAGGGCGTGGGCTGCTCGGTCGGTTGGAGTCGGAAGAGTTTCAGATACTAGAGGATGTTCATGTGGATCTCTCTCCTGCTTCTTAATGCTCTCCTGTTTGGAGCTTCGTCAGCTGCCCACTCTGCTGAATCCGGGCTTCTAAAAAAGAGCGGAGACGCACCCGCTGTTCCGACGACCATTACGGCCAAGAAGATGACGGTGCGAAAGCAAGAAAGTCAGGCGGTGTTTGAGGGAACTGTGGTGCTGACCAGAGGGCCGCTTATCGTCTATTCGGATAAGATGGTGGTACTGTTCCATTCGCAAGGGAATGGCGCTGCGCAGTCATCTTCGGGAGGGGGGGATCACAGCGATCAGGCCAAGAGTCCCCCCGGACCGAGGGGGGGCGATGTCATGCCGACGGTGTCGAATCATTCGGTAAGTCGGATTGAGGCGACCGGCCACGTCAAGATAGAGAATGCCAGTGGCAACGCGACTTGTGAGAAGGCGGTGTATTTCAGCGACGGCGAGAAGATCGTTTTGACAGGAGACCCGGTGGCTTGGGAAAAAGGGACACGTGTCAGTGGGAAGCAGATTACGATATACCTGGCGGAAGACCGGAGTGTTGTAGAGGGAAATTCCCACGTCCGAATTGAAGGCGAGGGAAAGAACACGCCATGATTCAGGGGGTTCATGCAGACTCAGAACCGCTCGTCGACTCGGCTTCGGCAAAGCGCACAGAATGCCTCCGAGCCAGCGGGCTCATGAAGAGTTTCCGAGGCCGTAAGGTTGTCAAAGGTGTTGCGATCGAGGTGCGCGCCGGTGAGGTAGTAGGACTCTTGGGCCCAAACGGAGCGGGCAAGACGACAATCTTCGACATGATGGTGGGGCTTAGCCAACCGGATGAAGGGGATATTACATTCAACGGCGAGTCCGTGACCGACCTGCCGATGTACAAGCGAGCGCGACGGGGGATCGGCTATCTGCCGCAAGAGTCCTCTGTCTTTCGTCGGCTTTCAGTTGAGCAGAATGTCTTGGCGATCCTAGAAATGCTGGGGTATGCTCGTGAAGAACGAGCTCAGAGGGTGGATGTGTTACTGAAAGAGTTAGACCTTCTGCATATTCGCAAGAGCATGGCCTATGCCCTTTCAGGGGGGGAGAGACGGCGTTTGGAAATCACCCGTGCATTAGCCACCACTCCTTCTTTTATGCTGTTGGACGAGCCGTTTGCCGGGATCGATCCCATTGCCGTGGCAGATATTCAGCAGATCATTACGCGGTTGAAGGAAAAAGGGATTGGCATTCTGATCACCGATCACAATGTGCAGGAGACGCTCTCGATCGTTGATCGGGCGTACATCATCAATGAAGGGTTGATCTTGGAATCAGGTCCTCCTGAAGCAATCGTTAAAAGCGAAACAGCTCGTGCCGTCTATCTCGGAGAACGGTTCAAGTTGTAGTGGAATAGGTTGGCTACAATGAAACTGCGCCTTGATCTAAAGCTTAGTCAAAAATTGATCATGACGCCGCAATTGCAGCAGGCGATTAAGCTGTTGCAGCTGTCTCGTCTTGAACTGCAGCAGAGTCTCGCTCAGCATCTTCTGGAAAACCCATTGTTGGACGAAGTGCAGACCGAAGTGGAAGAAGCGGAAACTGCCACCGCCGAAGAAAAAGCTGAGGAAGTGCCGGTTTCAGCCAGTCAAGAGCAGGCTGAAGAGGGGGGCACACCAGAAGAGCGGGGTTCGCCGGAAGAATTTTCAGCATCTGGGTGGGAGGAATATTTTGGGAGTGATCGGCGAGCCGGCGATTCAGAGTATCCCTCTTCCTCACAAGATGAGTTTCCCTCCTATGAGCAGACCGTGGCCAAGGCGACGTCCCTTGAAGAACATCTTCTCTGGCAATTGTCTTTGTCCGGACTTTCTGCCAGAGGGAAAGCGCTTGGTCGTTTGATCATAGGCAATCTCGACGATGATGGTTATCTTCGAATTACGTTGAGCGAGGTGGTGGCGGGAACTAATTTCACGGAAGTCGAGGCCGAGTCGGTACTCAAAGATATCCAGACGTTCGACCCTACTGGTGTCGGTGCAAGGGACCTCTCCGAGTGCCTCTTGCTTCAGCTCGGGCATTTGGGTCGCAATCCAATTGGCTCATTAGGGTCTCGGCCCGGAGCACTGAAGGGCTCTATTGTTGAAAATATCATTCTTCATCACCTGAAGGATCTCGAAAAGAAGCAGTATGCCAAGATTGCCAAGGTGTTGGATGTGACGGTCGAAGAGGTGTTTCAAGCCACCAAGCTCATTGAAGACCTGGAGCCTAAACCAGGCCGGCCGTTCGCAAATACACAAAACTATGTCATCGTTCCTGATGTGTTTGTGGTCAAGAATGAAGGGGAGTGGGTGGTGCTATTGAATGACGATGGCCTTCCCCGCATGCGGATCAGCCCCTATTACAAACAACTCATGACCTCGGTCCAGGGCGGAACTCCTGAGACCAAGGCCTACATGGATGAAAAATTGCGGGCTGCGCAGTGGGTCATTCGCAGTATTGAGCAACGCAACAAGA
The DNA here is from genome assembly GCA_016195505.1 of Nitrospirota bacterium. GTDB lineage: Bacteria > Nitrospirota > Nitrospiria > Nitrospirales > Nitrospiraceae > Nitrospira_D. The sequence goes on from JACPZN010000190.1 coordinate 5,533, forward strand.
CGATCGTCAAGGTCGTGTCGAGTATCGTGAAGTTTCAAGAACAATTCTTCGACCACGGCGTGCAGTACCTCAAACCCCTGGTGCTCAAGCAGGTGGCTGAAGATATCGGGATGCACGAGTCGACGATCAGTCGTGTCACGGCTAATAAGTATATGTATTGTCCACAAGGCATGCTGGAGCTGAAATTCTTTTTCAATGCGGGGCTGCAGCGGGCTGACCAGCCATCGGATATGCATTCTTCTGTGTCTGTCAGAGAGATGATCAGAAAAATGGTGGCCGAGGAGGATGCCAAGCGACCATTGAAAGACGAGGAAATAGCCGCTCGTCTTCGAACTCAGCAAGTTCTCATCGCGAGGCGGACCGTCGCCAAGTATC
>JACPZN010000191.1 GCA_016195505.1 Nitrospirota bacterium
CTCGAGAAAGGCAGGCGCTTCCGGAAGAGAAGGGGAAAGCTGCCGGTCGGCCGGCCGCGGAAGAACGCGTCTTCTTAATTGTGTTCCCTGCCAGTAGGTGTGGACACCTGGAATCTTGTGCGGCAACGGGCTAGATCCAAGCCCGCTCGCGAGAGATCCCGATTCATCCCCTACGGCTGCCCGGGCCCAAAGTTTTATGACCGACCAAGATTTCATGCGATTGGCAATCGAAGCGGCCTGGGAGGGAGTCGAGAAGGGAGAAATGCCCTTCGGGGCCTGCATCGTGAGAAAAGGGCAGGTCATCACGGTGGCGCACAACAGTGCCAAGGCGAGCATGGATACGACAGCCCATGCCGAAGTGCAGGCGATTCGCGAAGCCAGCCGTCGTCTCAAAGCGCTCGAACTCGCCGGATGTGCCATCTATTCCACCTGCGAGCCCTGTCCGATGTGCTTCACGGCCTGCGTGTGGGCGAAGTTGGGCAGAATTGTCTACGCCTGCCGTATCGAGGATGCCGAACGGGCAGGTATCCGACAGGTTCCCATTTCGTCCGCTCGCATGAACCAACTGAGCCAGAGCGGGGTTGAGATCGTCGCGGACGTCCTTCGCGACGAAAGTCTGAAGCTCTTCGAAGCCTGGCGCAGAGGAGACACTAGGCCGGGCAAATAAGTTGTGTCGCGCATGAGGGCAATTCTCCAAGGGGGCGTGACCATTTCAAGGAACAGTTTGATGCAGTGACCACCTGCACGCTTCGGTAAGGTGTCCGGCGATTTCGCTTCTCTATTGGCTTACGCCGGGAGCGTATGTGTAATACATTGTCAGACATGAGAAATGCAGTCACCGTTCGGCTCGATCAGGGCCTCGATCGGATGCTCGATAGGTTTTGCTGACGGTCCAAACGGAAACGAAGCGGGGTCGTGAGGGATGCGCTTCGTCGCCAGCTCTCGTTGATGACGTTTGAGCAGCTTCGCCACAAGGCCATGCCGCTCGCCGAAGCGCGGGGCTTTCTCACGGATGAGGATGTGTTTAAAGCTGTGTCGTGAGGGTCTTTCTCGATACCAATGTTCTCGTCAGCGGGTTTGCGACGCGCGGGCTCTGTGCCGATGTCATTCGGCTCGTCCTTGCAGAACATGAACTGATTACCGGCCTAGTTGTCCTGGGCGAGCTAAGGTGAGTGCCCAAGCGGAAGATCGAACCTCCAGCCGACCAGATCCAAGAGATTCTGGCCTTCCTCGAAAATCAAACCGCCCAGCACAAACCCAAGTTTTTATCGTCGATCCCTATTCACGACGAAGATGATCAGTGGATCTTACCTTCCGCTCTGGCCGCGAAGGCCGAGGTGCTTGTCACGGGTGACAAGGATTTGTTGGATGTAGCAGATGAAGTGACTGGCTTAACGATCACCGATCCGCACGGGTTTTGGAATCTTGCAAAGAAACGGCCAAGAAAGTAAGTGTCTTTCCGGGTGACGCTGAGCGGAGGAAAGTCCTCCCGACACCTTTAGGCGCGTGCCATGGCAGGCAGGAGCCGACTTGGTATGTCCATGGTTTAGGACACGACTGGATGATGCCGGTCCGGACATCTTTGAAAGCTTGCGGCGGTGTAGGCGGCTTTTAGTATGAATCCTTTAAGCACCGCCCACTCCGATGACATGGCCATGTCTGTATTGTGGACAATGGGTTGAGCTGCCCTCAAATCTCTACGACCTCGGAAATGATAGTGTGATACCCGTTCGTGCCAGCCGGCTGCGGTTGACTCAGGACTACCTTCCGAGGCCCCGGGCCTCGACGAGCACGTCTTTCCGCTCGTTCCGTTGCTCGACCAGGAGCTTGGTGGGAAGTGTGATGCGTTGCGTCACGCTACTGTACGGCACGCCGTCGACTTCGAGAATGCGATCTCCTTCCTGTAGCCCCGCGCGGTGCCCGGGCCCGCCATGAAGGAGCCCGAGCAACCGAATGCCTTCGCTGCGAGATGACATGTCCGGCACCAGTCCCAGAGGATTGTCTCCGAAGGCGGCCGCCAACGCGGCCAATGAGTGGGTGTATGCCACGCGCAAGGTTTCGCGTCTTGCATCATCCAGCAGTTCGTCCGGCCAACTTTGAGTGCCGCTCGGAGGAGACACCTTGACTCGCGCGAGGGTCGTCTGTCGAAAGAGCACCAGGCCGGTCTCTACCTGTGCGAGACGGATTTCAACTGAGTGTGCCACTTCGCCGCCGCGCTGCGCCACAGTTTGCAAACGATCGGCGGAGGTTTGTTCAATCTGCACGATCAGCAACGTGTCCGCGCCTCTCCAGCCGCCGATTCGCGCCATGGTGTCGTCCTGAACTTTCCCCATATGCTGTAGGACCAGTTCCTGCGTGACCGGTCCGAGTCTGTCGCGTTCGACGATCGTCATGGTGGGGTGAAAGGTGCGGAGATAGGTGAGGACAAGGTCAAGCCCGGATGAAATGAATGAAGAATGTGGCCCCTGTGGGAGAATCACGGCGAGTCGTTGAGGAGCCTCGGTGATCGGCTGTGGCATTAGCACCGGCACGACCGTGGGGACGATCGGGGGGAAAGCCGCTGTCGGCGGTGCCTCCGGTGGGGACTTGGCGAGAACAATGTTGTCGTTGGAGAGAACCTTGAGATTGGTGACACGATCGTATGCGTCATAGTGCACTTCCAGGGAAATATCCGGTGGACGAATGGATCTTTCGAGCACGATTCCGAAAGGCTCCCATAGTCCAAACGTAAAACCGTCGGCAGTCAAGTGAAGTCCTGCGCGCAACATCTTCGCTTCTCTCGAATAGCCCTCTGAAATTGTGAATGCGTCTACTTTTTCGCCACGGTATTCATCGGTTCTCGTCGGGAGACCGAGTTCCTTAATCACCATGGCACGTGGCGTGCCGGGGTTCAGGATGTTGAGGTTCTTCTTTTCCGGCTGCTTAAGTGCCATGGCGACGGAACAGCCGGGAAGGGCGAGCAGGAGGAACGCGAGAGACCACCAACTCAGGAGATGGTGCACTCGAAGGATAGAGGTATCCCTGTGCCCTGACGGAAGATGGACTGCTCTGATGCTATGCAACTTAGATCTGCTCCACGTCGGCGATGATGGTGTGCAGCCCCGACGCCCCAGCCGGCTGCGGCCGGACAATCTCGGCGATCTGCAACTGTCCCTTTGTATCCGTCGCGCGAACGACCGTTTGAAACTTGCCGGTCTTCGGCGGCTTCCAGGTGTAGTTCCAGATGATCCATGAGTAGGGTGACATTGGCGGTTCGATCTCGCATTCGTTCCACGTGCGGCCGGCGTCGAAGCTCAGTTCCACTTTGCTGATGCTGTTCGGCCCGCCGAAGGCGATGCCGCGGAATGTCTGTTCGGGTCCGCGAAGCGTTTGGTAATGGCCCGGTGAATCAATGCGGGAAAAAATCTTAATTGTTCCGTCGTCCGTCCAGCCTTTCCGCTGCCAATAGCCGAGATAGTCGCCGGGGTAGACTTCGATCTCGACGATCCACTTCACGTTTTTGATGCCGTAGAGACCTGGTACGATGAGTCGGATCGGGAAACCATGTTCCTTTGGTAATTTTTCGCCGTTCATCAGGAAGGCGAGCATCACGTCATCCTGCATCGCGCGCTTGAATGGGATGCTGTCGTCGTAGCCGTCGATGCCTCGGAAGACCACATCGCGTGCGGTGTCTTCGTCCGCGTCGCATTCTCGTAGTAATTTCTTGAGTGAGATGCCGCGCCAGGTGGCGTTTCCCATGCTGTCGCCGCCAGGCAACGTGTCGATGCACATAAGTGTCGACACTTGATCGTAGGAGTTGCGATTCAGGATGTCGCGCCAGCCGAGGGATAGCGGTGTCTTCACGACACCTTTGACGTTCAGCTTCCATTGCTCGATATTCACTTCTCGCGACATGGCCACGGCGCTGTCAGCGTAATTCACGACATAGAATTTGGAATTGGGTGTGAAGTACGTGGTGTCGCGCGGCGGGACGGCGAACATGCGGCCAAACACGCCGCCGACGGCATCGCAGCCGCCGGTCATGCCGGTTACTGTGCCGAGGCCCAATGCCTTCAGAATGGTCCGTCGCTGGATGGAGAGCCTGGTGGCGAAGTTCATCATCGAGCTGGATTATACACCGAGCCGGTACTTGACTCTTGCGAAAAGCCTTGTTATCTTACCGTCTGTTCATTGGTGCTATGTTCCTGCCTGTTGACCGCGCCTGACTGGGAGTCACGGTGCGGTATCAAAGGGAAACTACCCGAAGCGATGTGCCTCGAGCGGGTCACTTGACACGTGTTGCGCACGTTGTTATA
>JACPZN010000109.1 GCA_016195505.1 Nitrospirota bacterium
GCCATGTCTTCAAGCCGTTTCTTGGCATTCTCGGCATCCTGCTCGGTTTCCGATACCCGACGGGCGAGGAGTCCGCTTCGATCCCGTTCCGTGGCGAGCAGCGCTTCCATTTCCTGCACTTTCATCGCGGCTTGCTCCAATTCATGGAGACGCTGTGCGATCTCCGATCCCTTCTGTCGCTCTGATGCCATCGAGACTTCGAGATCCTTTGCCCTCTGTTGAAACTCAAACGCCCGTTGTTCTTCGCGTGCCAGCTTGGCTTCAATATCTTTCATGCGAGTGGCCGCCTTCTCCATGTCGGCCAGTTGCTGCACCAACTGCTCGGCAGCCGTCCGTTCGGCATGCAATGCCGCCTCTAATTCAGTGACACGGCCAGAGGTCCTTTGCCAACCAGCCGCTTCATCCTTGATCTTGAGAGCCGCTTCTTGCTCCGCCTTCAGCGCCGCTTCCAGTTCAGGAACTTTCGATGCTTGCCGTTCAAGTTTTGCAACCTTGGCCTCCAGATCAGTCACACGCTGGCGCTCGGCAGCCAATAGCGCTTCACTTTCCTTAAGTTTTCCGACTTGCTCCCCAGAGTTGGCCACACGCTTGGCCAAATCATCCGCCCGAGCTCGTTCCGCCCTAAGTTGGTCCTCGACTTCCTTAAGCTTAGACGAGGCATGGCGATAGGTTTCCAGCTGCTCATCCAAAATCCGTGGACCTTTATCGGTGGCACCTGTGATACTTACTGTTTGGGCTGGAACTGATTTTGGCGCAGGGGCCGGAGCCCGTTCCTGCCGCTTCGCGATCAACTCCAACACGCGGTCTTTCAGCGAGGTGCCTTGAAACGGCTTCTTGAGGACCCCATCGGCGCGGCAGGATTCAGCCTGTTTCGTCACTTCATCGTTCACAATGCCTGAAATCAAAAGCACGGGGGTCGCCGACAGCATAGAGTTGCCACGAACAAAAGCGCAGACTTCATAGCCACTCTTATCAGGCATGATGACGTCGGAGACAATTACGTCCGGCCGCTCTTTCGCCAGGTATGCCAGTGCCTCCTCCCCATTTGCAGCGAGCACCACGCCTAGGCCGGCTTCGGTCAAAAGCCGTTCCGCGACTTTCCGCACCGCGATACTATCATCCGCAACCAAAATCTTCGGCATGCCTACACCCTTTAATCCTTCCCGATGATTGACAAGATCTTACTTAAGCCGACCTAGTTGCGACATTGAAAGAATTGGTATTTCATCGAGGCCGCTTGAAAAACTCCCAATGGAAGGAAATTCCATTCCCCGGTAAGTCTGAATGGCGGCAAGATCGACGGTATGAAGAACCGGCATTTCCTCATCGATGCAAATCGCCATAGTCCCCCGTGGATGTTTGATCTTCAGGCACAATAGGTGATCCCCCTGCACACGGACGTGAAGGAGCTCAGCAAGGTCGTAGACCGGCAACGCAGCCTGATCATCGCGACTCATCGCTGAGACATTCGGCGTTTGATCGGAAACAGGAAAATTGTCCTCCCATTTCGAAATACCGGCCACTTCGTCCGTCTTTGCGGCAAGCCGTCGACCACCCACGGAAAACACCAGAAGATTCCAAGACCGAGTCGCAGACTTCTGTTGATTATCCCTCGCTCCTCTCAACATTGCTGCACCGTACTCATCAAGAGTTCCGGACTCACCACGAGAAGACGTGGAAGCGAGCGATGCTGCTTTTTCTCTCTCCGCCCTAACTCATTCAAGCGCTTCATTGCTATTTTCCGCAACAGACTCCGTTTCGTCAATCAATACGATGGTTTTGACAAGGTTACTTGCGGACAGCCGGAGCACGCCCAACCCACCGTTCAACTTCTTGGAGCAGTATCCACTCTTCCACCGGCTTGGCGACATATGAATTGGCCCCGATGTTGATAGCCATCTGGCGATGCTTGTCGCCGGCTCTGGTCGTCATAACGACGACCGGTGTCTGTTGCGTTTGCGGACGGCTTCTAAGAGCCTGGATGACTTCGAACCCATTTAGTTTTGGCATCTCCAAGTCGGTGATGATTAATCGGTAGTCGCCGGCATATGCTTTTCTAAGCCCATCCTCTCCATCAACCGCCGTATCGACCTGGTACCCGGCAGACTCTAACATTCTCCCGACAAACTTTCGTATGCTCAACGAGTCGTCGATCAGCAGAATAATCGCCTCTCTGTGCTCGTCTTGTTCGGTTTTCAGCGTGATCGCTTCGTCCGTCAAGAGCTCCGTCAGAGAAGACGCAGCGACTGCGGCCAATTCTCTCGACTCGCGAGCCGCCAGGCGGCTTGGATCGACGACAAGAATAACGCGTCCTTCAGGATCGATGGTCGCCCCTCCAAAGAACGAGTGTTCCAAGGGCTTTAACGATCCAAGTGTTTTGATGACGATTTCCTGCCGGCCCAAGAGTTCGTCGACCGCCAGCCCAATCGGCCCGGCAGCCGTCCGTACAATCACAACCGGCATCGCCCTGTCTACGCGGTTCGGTTCCCGGCACAGCACATGTTGCAGTGATTGTACTTCGATGGTTTCCTCGCCCAGACGCAACAGCATTCGATCCCCCGTTTGCTGCAACGAGGATGCCGTCGGCATCGTGACTTCACGGATGTTCGCTAAGGAGAATGCGTACCGTTCGGCTCCGGCACGTACCAAGAGGGCAGTCGCAATTAGAAGCGTTATGGGAAGGTTCAAGGTGAACTTGGTGCCGACGCCTGGCAGCGATTCCACATCAATGTGGCCGTTCATTCCTTCGACGACCCGTTTGACCATGAGCTTGAGCGCTTCCGCATCGGATATCGACCGGGCTTGGTCGGGACGCACTAGTCCGATCTTGACGGCCTTCGCGCGGATTTTTGCCAAGTCAAGTCCAGCACCGTCATCTTCTACCTCGATAATGATGGAGTTTCCACGATGCGCCGCGTGCAGATAGATGGTGCCCACCGCCGGTTTGCCCTTGGCAATCCGATCGGCTGAAGACTCGATGCCGTGGTAGACCGCGTTGCGGACTAGATGAACCAACGGATCGACCAATCGTTCAACGACTCCCGTATCAACCTCCGTCTGCTCACCAGACGTCACCAGCGACACTTCCTTATTCGACGCACGGGCGATTTCACGAATTGCGCGACGAAATCGAGTAAACGGGGTCCCAACAGGGACCATGCGCGTTCGAGCAATCTCATCTCGCATGCCCAGCGTCAGTTGCTGGAGTTGGCTCATGTCATCATGGGCTTTCCTGATGGACTCATCCAGTTGGGACATCGACTCGTTGATGTCGGCGGTCACCTCTCCGATACGACGTGCCAAGATGTTAAAATCATCATATTTGTCAAGTTCAAGACTTCCGAAATCACTCAGCCCAGAAAACCCTCGAGAAGCCGGTTCGGGCGAACTGCTCTGCGTCTCTTGATACGTGAAGGTGTGCTTGTCCGCAAACGATTGCACGGAGTCAACCAGCCGCGTCTTGCACGCCAACACTTGCTGAGACAGCTGTTCCAACATTCGCAGTCGCTGTTCGAGACGACC
>JACPZN010000110.1 GCA_016195505.1 Nitrospirota bacterium
GCCTGAGAAACAAAGAGCTACGGGCGAACCAGCATTTCGACAAGTCAGTTGAGATCGAACTGGCTGGCAGCCGATACACCATCGCTGCCGAGCGGTATCAGATTCTGGATTTGCTGATCCCAACTTATGAAGAAGCGGTTCGTCTGAACCAGAAACTCAGGGACCAACAGAAAGAACTCGCACAGCAGGTTCAGGAACGGACAGCCGACAATGCGGCACTGGCCAGGGAAATCACCGATCGCAAGCGCGCAGAGCAGCAATTCCGGGCCCTTTTGGAAGCCGCTCCGGATGCGCATGTAATCATTAATCAGGCCGGCACGATCACCCTTGTCAATAGTCAGACTGAGAAGCTCTTCGGCTATACACGAGAGGAATTGCTTGGGCAATCCGTTGACCTCTTGGTCCCGGAACGGTTCCGCGGGAAACATTCGAGCCATCGGGCCGGCTTCTTCGCACATCCCCAGACGCGTGCTATGGGAACGGAGCGCGAACTGTATGCGCTCCGGAAGGACGGCAGTGAGTTTCCGACCGAAATCAGCTTAAGCCCGCTGGAAACAGACCAAGGCCTCGTGGTTATCTCGGCTATCCACGACATCACGGAGCAAAAGCGGGCAGAGGAAAAGATACGCAAGTCGGAAGAAAAATACCGCACGCTGTTCGATTCCATTGACGAAGGCTTTTGCACCATCGAAATGCTGTTCGACGGGAACGATAAGCCGGTTGATTTCCGCTTCCTGGAAGTCAATCCGTCGTTTGAGAAACAGACGGGGATTCAAAACGCGCGTGGCAGGAGAATGCGCGAGATCGCCCCCCTGCACGAAGCGCACTGGTTCGAAATTTACGGCAAGATAGCCTTGACGGGCGAACCCGCCCGCTTTGAAAGCCTGGCAGCACAACTGCACCGTTGGTATGACGTGTATGCTTTCCGCGTCGGAGAACCACAGGAAAGACAAGTCGCCGTTCTTTTCAACAACATCACCGAGCGCAAGAGGGCGGAGGAGACGCTGCGTCGAGCGCACGACCAGTTAGAAGCGCGCGTGCAGGAGCGGACGGTGGAAATTCTCAAGAAGACCCGCGATCTCGAGACGTTGCTGTACGTCACCTCGCATGACTTACGAGAGCCGCTCCGCTCCATCGAGAACTTCTCGCGCATGGTGCAGGACCGCTATGCCGAGCGACTCGACGAGAAAGGCCAGGATTTTCTCCGGCGTATCGTCCGAGGGGCTCAGAGAATGGACCGACTGATGACGGATATTCTGGCGCTTTCGCGCGCGCAACGGATGGATCTCCCCGTCGAGGAGGTCAAGGGTGAGAGAATGGTAGAGGAGGCGTTACTACGGCTCAGTGACAAGATCAAGGAAACCGGCGCGACGGTGCGGGTTGTGAAACCTCTTCCACAGTTCCGGGCCAACAGCACCTGGGCGACCCAAGGGGTGTACAACCTCCTAACGAACGCGCTGAAGTTCGCGCGCCCCAATGAGGCACCCGACATCGAGATTGCACCCTATCACCCAAATGGAACGGAGAGTGCAGAGGTTGGCCTCATCGTCCGAGACCGTGGGCCGGGAGTGGCGCCGGAGCATGCGGAGCGGATATTTCAGCTCTTCCAGCGGGCGGTTGGACGCGAGATCGAGGGCACCGGTGCCGGACTAGCCATCGTACGACAAGTTGCCGAGCGGCACGGCGGACGGGCTTGGGTGCAACCTCGGGAGGGGGGTGGTTCTGAGTTCATCCTGACGTTCGGCGCAACGAACGGGTCCGGAAGGAACGAAGCCCCATGACCAATCGAAAAGTCGAGATTCTGTTGGTGGAAGACAACGAAGATGACATAGTCATCATTCAAGAGGTATTTGCGGACATGAAACTGGCTTCGATTGTGAACACAGTCCGGGATGGGGAAGAAGCCCTGGCCTACCTATGGCGTAAGGGGAAATACATGGCGACTTGCCTGCCTGATATCGTCCTGCTGGACATCAACATGCCGAAAAAGAACGGTTTTGAAGTGCTTGAGGAAATGAAGAGGGATCCAAGACTGCAACCGCTGCCCGTCATCATGTTGACTACGAGCGCGCGCGAGGAGGACGTCGTGCGCTCGTACTCGAATGGCGCCTGTTCCTACATTCACAAGCTCGTCGACTTGGACAAGTTTAAACAACTCATCAAACAGTTTGAGCATTACTGGACAGGCATTTCGCGAGTTCCACTAGTCAGGGAGTAACCGGCATGCATGTGCTACTCATCGAAGATAACGAGGACGACGCCCGCATCATCGGGGAAACGTTGACAGAACAGACACGGGCTGAAATCCAGCTTGAGTGGGTCGACCGGCTGGAGTCTGCGCTGACGCGATTGGTCGAAGTCAAAACTGACGTGGTGTTGCTGGACCTCTCGTTACCGGACAGTCACGGGCTGGAGACACTCGACAAGGTCCAAGCGCAGGCAGCGGACGTGCCGATCATCGTGCTGACGGGCCTTGATGATGAAGGGATCGCAGTCCAGGCCGTGCGGAAGGGCGCGCAGGATTATCTCATCAAAGGGCGATTGGATGGCCATGGGCTAGTGCGTGTCATTCAGTATGCGATCGAACGCAAGCAGTCCGAGAAGGCCGTGCGGGACAGCGAGACTCGTCTGCGCGCCATCATTAATACTGCGCTTGACGCGCTGATTGGGATCAACGCACAGGGAGTAATCATCGACTGGAATCCTCGTGCGGAGGTTATCTTCGGTTGGACTCGTGGCGAAGCGATCGGCCAAAAACTTGTCGACCTCATCATCCCCCCTCGATACCGAGAGGCCCATGAACGCGGCCTGCAACACTTCTTACGCACCGGGGAAGGACAGGCACTCAACCGGTCCATCGAAGTGGCAGGTTTGCGCCGTGACGGGACCGAGGTCCCGTTGGAACTCTCGATCAGTCCTTTGAAGTGCGGTGAGACGTATGTGTTCAACGCCTTTCTCTCCGACATCACCGAGCGCAAGCAAGCAGAGGAAGTTCGTGTCCGATTGGCCTCCATTGTGGAGTCCTCGGCGGACGCGATCATCGGCATGACGCTGGATGGGATCGTGATGACCTGGAATAGGGGGGCAGAACGCGTGTTCGGTTACACACGCGACGAGGCACTCGGAAAGTCGATCAGGTACTTCACCCCCCAGGATCGTCGCGATGAGGAAACTCAGATCATTGAGCGCGTCAAACAGGGAGAGCACCTCACCCACTTTGAAACGGTTCGGCGGCGGAAGGACGGGAAGGACATCAATATCGCCTTGACCATCTCTCCGATGAAGGACGGAGCGGGAACGATGATCGGATTCTCCACAATTGCTCGCGACATCACCGAGCAGAAGCGCCTTGAGACACAGTTGCGCCAATCCCAGAAAATGGAGGGCATTGGGCAATTGGCCGGTGGGATCGCACATGACTTCAATAACCTCCTGACCGTCATCAATAGTTACAGCGACATGCTGTTGGGAGAGGTCGGGTTCGCCACCCCCTTTGTGCGGAACGGGCTCGACCAGATCAAGGAGGCCGGACATCGATCCGCGTCATTGACTCGACAACTGCTCGCGTTCACCCGCCAGCAGATCTTAGAGCCGAAGATTCTAGATTTAAACGAGTCGGTGTCCAACATGGCGAAACTGCTACGACGGCTGATCGGCGAGGACATTGACTTGGTGCTCTGCCCCCACCCAACGCTGGGACGTGTGAAAATCGATCCGGGACAGGTGGAACAGATCGTCATGAACCTGGCCGTCAATGCACGCCATGCCATGCCCCAGGGCGGTCAGTTGACCATCGAAACCATGAACGCGGAACTGGACAACGTCGATGCGCATCAACAGATATCCGCTGCGCCAGGTTCGTACGTGAGACTGGCGGTCAGCGATACGGGGTGCGGGATGGATACGGACACGCAAACCCGTATGTTCGAACCGTTCTTCACGACCAAAGGACCCGGAAAGGGGACCGGCTTGGGCTTGGCGACGGTGCATGGGATTGTCAAGCACAGCGGCGGCCGTATTCAAGTCTACAGCGAACTAGGCAAAGGGACTACGTTTCATATTGACCTCCCACGCATCGAAGGGACAGTCGAGCGGCTCGATCCTGTCTCCGCACCCAATGCTGCGCTCTGCGGATCTGAAACCATTCTGCTCGTGGAGGATGAGGAAATGGTGCGTGCGCTGGCCCAGGCAATCCTTGAACGGAACGGCTACACGGTGCTCGCCGCGAAGAATGTCAATGACGCCCTGCGCTTTGCTCAAGCGGGGCCTCAAGCCATCCACCTCTTGCTGACCGATACGATCATGCCGTTGGGCTACAAGGTGCGTGAAATGCTCGCGGTCCCGCAGCTGAATCGTGCCGAATGAGCGGCATAGAAGAGAGTCGAATGCGGAGATTCAGGAGATTCAAAGGAGGATAGGCAATGGCGAACATTCTAGCCGTGGACGACGATGAGAAGATCCGCGAGTTGCTGCACGTCGTGTTACGACGCAAGGGACACCATGTGATCACGGCAAGCTACGGTCAAAAAGGCATTGAATTGTTTCGTCGGGAGCGACCACACGTCACGATCCTAGATTTTGAAATGCCCGACATGGATGGGTTGGCAGTGCTCAGAGATATTCGGGCGGTGGATCCGCAAGCGCCCGTCATCATGCTGACCGGCGCGGGGTCAGACGAACGGGAGAAGCAGGCTCGTCAGTTGGGCGTGACGGAGTTTCTCGCCAAGGGGTTTTCACTTCATGAACTAGGAGCGGCGCTGAATCTAGTCTTGCGCCCACCCGATCAAGACAAGAGTACGAGTGCGCGCCATGTAGGAGGAGCCCCACGCTAACCCGTTCAGTTTGAACGCTTTCCCGGGAGGCTACTGCCATGATGAGTGAGCCGCTTGAGCTTCTGTTGGTAGAGGATAACGAAGACGATATTATCCTGGTCGAAGAAGCGTTCGCGGAGGCGAAGTTGATGAACGTGATCTTTACGGTTCGGGACGGCGACGAAGCCTTGGCCTACTTACGGCAAGAAGGACTCTACAAACACATGCGGAGACCAGGACTCGTCCTATTAGACATCAATATGCCGAAGAAGAGCGGCTTTGAAGTCCTCCAAGCCATGAAGGCGGATCCGCGTCTCCAATTGATGCCCGTGATTATCCTGACCACGAGCGATCGAGAAGACGATGTCGTCCGGTCGTATGCCGACGGGGCGTCCTCATACATTCGGAAGCCGATCAGCTTGGCGCAGTTTGCAGAAGCGGTCAAGGGATTTGAGGTCTATTGGACCATGGTTTCACGGGTTCCTCCGACAAAAGGTTGAGCGGTCCCATGCTGGGTCTTGCACGGATCCTCATGGGAGCCAATAGACGACGAATTGACTGGAATACTACAAAGGGGACGGGGCGATGACGCAATATAAGATTCTCGTCGTGGACGATGAGGACAATATCCGTACGCTGGTCCAGACCATGCTCAAACGAGAGGGGCGCCATCTGGCGCTGGCAGCCCGGGGAAAGGATGCCATTGCGGTGTTTCAAAAGGAACGCCCGCATCTGACGATTCTCGATATCGACATGCCGGACATCAACGGGATCACAGTCTTAACGCAAATCCGAACCATTGACCCTCATGCGAACGTCATCGTATTTACAGGGGTGGATAGCCCGGAAGTGGAACGCCAAGCGAGGGCACTGGGGGTCACCGACTTTCTCCAGAAGGGGCTCCCATTGCCTCCGCTTGCCGAGCTACGGTCCCGCGGTTCGCAGGCCGCAATCCTCGAAGGGACGCCCTCGCCTACAGCACCTTTGCGACACCGGAAGGTTTAGCCCGGCACTGATTCTGGTCATTCGGAGGTACGCCATGCCTCAGATTCTCGTGATCGATGATGAACCTCTGACCCGTTCGACGGTCGTCACTATACTGAACCGAGAAGGCTTCAGCGTAGAGGAAGCCGCGGATGGTCAGTCCGGCATCGCCATGATCCACAAGAACCCACCGGACGTGGTCATCACCGACATCTTCATGCCGAGCAGGGATGGGATCGAAATTATCATGGAGTTGAAGCGTTCGCGTCCTCGGACCAAGATTATCGCCATGACCGGAGGAGGACAACGGCGCATGATGGAGCTCGCATCTGCGGCAAAATTACTCGGTGCAGACCATATCCTTTATAAGCCGTTTGAGAGGGAATCTCTTCTGGCAATGGTAAACGCTGCGCTCGGAACTCCTCCCCCGCCGAGGAGCCAAGACGGTGCCTGACCCCAAGGTGAAGGATTTTGAGCTCTATTGGAC
>JACPZN010000120.1 GCA_016195505.1 Nitrospirota bacterium
AACATGAGGCCGCGCGGATTGCAGCCGGTATAGGGCACGTGCAGAAGTTCGAGATAAGACACCACGTGTTGGTCGTAGACGGCGACACCGTCGAATTCTTCCAGCAGATTGAAGGCGATGTCCGGTTTCCAATTGTCGATGGCGGAGTGAATCACCCCTAAATCGCTCTTTACCCCGAGCGGCTCCACTTCATGACCCAGTTTCCTCAGTGTCGAGACGACGTCGTATTCCGTTCGCCATTCAACGGTCTTCAGATCGTAGCCATTCACCTGGTCCGGCGGGACGAGATCTTCATGCATGAGGACGAGGACCCGCAATCGCTTCATAAGGCCACCCGATGCCGCCCGCTCCTCAAGAAGTTCATTGTGTGCACGGTGAGCAGGATGGTGAAGTCGAGTTTGGCTTGCTCCTCTGCCACCGGGACCCGAAGGTTCAATTCGCGGGATCGCCGGATCATGTCTTCCAGCACCTGATCGATGGTGTATTGATATTCGCCGGTCCAACTGGCGACCTTCCGCCGTACTTCTCGCCGAAAGCGATTGAGAAAGGTCGCCGCACTCGGCTTGTTCGCATGGCTCGGCAAGTTTGAGAACAGGCGCTTTAGATCAGGGTCATAGAGCGACTGCCGTTCTACTCCATAGTGTCTGCGCTTGTGTTCATAATGTTCCCGGAGGGTCTTCTTTAAACTGGGGAGGGGATCGACCTCCTCGCAGGTCGTCACGGATGGCGTGGCCCCCACAAGTTCTTTCATCAGTGCGTCGACATACCTGAGTTTCTTGAGGACGGGCCAGCCTCTATAGCGCTCTTCCCACAACGAGTCCGGCGTCAGCCAGACAGCGAACGTTTCGGCAAAATCCTCGTCCGGATGGCTCTGCGCGTACCATAAATCCAAATGGCGCACGAAACTCCGGCTGTAGGGCCTGGGAGAGTAGTACATCGGATATCGCTGAGTGGACTTTCCGAAGATCTGCTGACGGGTCTTACGGCGACGGATCTTGTAAGCATTCTCGATCGCATGCCCGGCTTCATGACGCAGAATGCGCAAGCACCATTCCGATGTACCGCCCTCTACTTCCAGCATCTGGGTCAGTTCAAGTTTCGCAAGTCGAGGGTGAGCGAGGTAGAAAGGAACCGCAATTCCCGAGACTCCATCAGGAGTGAACCACTCGTTTGAGAGCCAGAAGTGTGGTCGGAAAAGCAGCCGTCGTTCTTCGAGTTCACGGGTCAGCTCGGCGATCGGTTGTTCGAGAAACCCGCCTTTGATTTCCAGATGCAGGTCGCACATCGGGAGATCGAGCAGCGCGTCATCCGACCACGACGCCCACTTAGGCTCTCCCTGTCCGGTTACCGCCGTCTTGAGTACGTCCAACCCTGTGCGCTGCATACAACGTCTGGATTCCCTGTTTCTTTCCGGCGCTCAAGAAAAATATAGCACGCATCTATCATTACGCCTGATGGAGTCGCTATGAATGATAATGAAGAGGCGGAACCAGATTGTGCTCCCAATCGGGCAGGGCTTCGTCCAGATCGAGAATCGGTGTCTTTCTGCCGAACGATACTTCGTTAAAGAGTGGAACCGTGCGCCCAAATTGCTGCTGAATGAATTCACAATGGTCCTGGCCCATGGCGATGATGAGATCGATCCGTTCAATCATTTCCTGCGTCAGCTTCCGTTGGATGTGCGCAGACGGGTCGGCGCCTTTCTGAATCAATCGGGCACGGATGACGGGATGAATCGATTGAAGCTTGGCTTCGGTTCCGGCCGATTCAACAAGGTAGTGATTCTGTGAGCCGATCTGAGCCCGCAGCGCATACTCGGCCACCATGCTCCGAAAAATGTTTCCTGTGCAGACAAAAAGAATTGACCGTGCCATAGGCCGTGCGTTCGCTTCCTTGCAAGACGAGCTGTCGACAGAACCTCGATAGAGCGGCTACAATCCCGCCCATGCAAATCCCAACAACCCAAGCACATCTTCCCCACAAACTGGACGAGGAAACTGAAAAGCTGCAAACGCGTCTGTGCCGACTGGTGGGCCAAGCCATCGCCGATTATCGTCTCATTGAGGATGGCGACAAGGTCATGGTGTGCCTGTCTGGCGGCAAGGACAGTTATGGTTTACTCGATATCCTGCTCGTTCTGCAACGTCGGGCACCGATCCGTTTTGACCTCGTCGCCGTCAACCTCGACCAAAAGCAGCCGGGTTTTCCAGCGCATGTTCTGCCTGAGTACCTGGCAAGCCGCGGGATCCCGTTCCATATTGAATCGCGCGACACCTATTCAATCGTAAAACGACTCATTCCTGAGGGACACACAACCTGCTCGTTATGTTCGCGTCTGCGACGGGGCCATCTCTATCGCATGGCTACTGAACTAGGCGCCAACAAGATCGCGTTGG
>JACPZN010000121.1 GCA_016195505.1 Nitrospirota bacterium
GAGCATACCATGATGGCCCGCCGAGACTAAAGCCTCCTTGTGAGGAGAGGTCAGAGTCTATTGAGATGGTCGATCAGCTGCCGCAGTCGACTCGCGCTCTGGCGGTTGGAGATAAAGGCGAGGCGAGGCAAGTCTCTCAGATCCGGCTCGTCGAGTTCTTCCGGAAGGGCACCGCGAAGTTCAAAAGTGCCCTCGGATAACAGATCGCCAAATGCCTGATGAAGGCCAGCCACCTGCTCGAGCGCGATGCTCGTTTTGAGTCTCATCACCAAGAGCCGTCCCACATATCGAATGGAGTGGAATCGGCGGTAGAAATTCCTGATCTAATTGATCGCATCATCGATAGACGAAGTGATCTTGAATAGGCTGAGATCTTCGGGGTTAATCAGGTGACGGGCCAAGAGTTGGTGCGTGACGAAGGCGTACCACTCGTCCCAATAGTCGCAACCGGGAGCCTGGAGACAGACGATAGGCTGGGGATCGCTCTTGCCTGTTTGAGCGAGGGTTAAAATTTCGAAACCTTCATCATGCGTCCCGAATCCGCCAGGGAACAATGCAATGGCGTTTGCCTCTTTTTGGAAGATGAGTTTGCGGGTAAAGAAATATTTGAACGTGACGAGCTTCGGGTCATCGGCAATAGTGGCATTCGGGCCTTGTTCAAAGGGCAGCATGATGTTGACCCCGAAGCTATTTTCTCGTCCGGCACCTTCCTGGCATGCCCTCATGATCCCGTCGGCGCCCCCGGTTATGACCATGAACCCTTCCTCGACGATCTGCCGGGAAAACTGGAAGGCCATCTGGTAATTCGGATCGTCCGAGGCTGTGCGGGCCGAACCGAATATGCTGACTTTGCGCCGATCGCGATAGTCATGAAAGACGCGGAAGGCGTGACGCAGTTCCTTGACGGCGCGGTTGACGATCTTGAGGTCCAGTATGTCCAAATGAGAATCGTGGAGTCGGAGGGTGCCCACCAGGAGTTCCTTCATGATGGCCGCTTGCAGGTCGTCCTCCGGACTATCCAGCAGGAGACGAATCTGGTTGAGCAATTCCTCGTTCGAAGGAAGGGGACGGGCACGGGTCTGCGAGGTCTTCATCGTATTATCCATGTGCACGATCCGAGAGGCACAAAAATTCTATCAGCTGATCATCTGTTGGTCAAAAGAACGAAGCATATGGATGTGATTAGGACTGAGTGGACGAAGAAGGCATGGTTTGAAGTGCCCAGGCCCTGATACGTGCGAGATCGGCGGACGAAAGGTCGGTGAACTGAACATCGACATGCCAGGTACTGGTCTCGCTTGTTGGCTCATGGGGCTTTGCTTCGGGAGTCTTGCTTGCCAGAACCCTTCCACGAATGGTCAGGGGAGTGTTTTGACCAGAAATGGAAAACGCCAGCACGACGTTCGATTTTGGCGTGAGCTTCGTCGCCGTTTCGACCAACGCACCGACGTGGTTGAGCTGGGTGATCACCGAGGCTCCTCCGACCACACTCACGACGACGGGGATCTTCGTGTCACGTCGTGACGGGGTGAGCATCAGGTCCTGTGCGCTGAGTACCCCAACCGGCTGATTTTGCTTGGTGACAATCAAGAGCGATGCACCTGTTGCCACCATCAGCGTCGAGGCATCAGCCAAGGCCTCATCGTACTCGATGAACTGCACTGGACGTGTCATGATCGTCCGGACTTCGATGTCATGCGGTTCAAGCCCTTGAGCGACGACTTTCTTGACGATGTCGTTCGGCGTCATGAGGCCGAATTTGGTGTCGGTATCCTTGATGAGCAGGCAGGGCGCCTGTTCTCGCTCGAGCAGCAGCGCTGCCTCGCTAACCGAGACGTCTCCCGGAATTTGCACGATCCCTGGTGTCATCATATGGGCAACCATAGTGTGTATGAGATGTGTCGTCTTGAAGGGCTTGTCATCGTCGTTCGGCATGGGTCGAAACCTCCCCCGATTCGCACCTGCACGATTCGTGAGGGTTCCGCCTCCGGCGACGTAAGCCAAGTATAGCAGACGGGACCCCCTAGTCCGTGACTGGGGCTTCCCTTGTCAAACAAGGGGTTCGGTGACTAGACTAGGCCAATTGTTCGAGCAGCACAAGGGGTGATTGATGGTTGATCCTGATTTCGTTCACCAGGACTTTGAGCGTCGCCTCAGGGAAATCCCGAAGCAGGGGATGGGGCTCTCAGTCGACGTCTATACGCCCGATCTGTTCGAGCTGATGAACAGGTTCAGGGGCCGGGGGCTCC
>JACPZN010000122.1 GCA_016195505.1 Nitrospirota bacterium
ATCGTCCGAGCCGCCCGACAGGTAGGGCAGCCTATTTTCTATTCCACCGCGATCATCGTCGTGGCCTTCGTGCCGCTCTTTACGATGACCGGCGTCCCGGGGAAAATCTTTGCACCCATGTCCATCACCTACGGGTTTGCCTTGCTGGGCGCACTCTTGATGGCGTTCACCCTTGCCCCGGTGCTCTGTTCGTTTCTCTTGCGAGGGCCGATCAGCGAGGTCGATACGTCGGTGGTCCGCATCGCCCGCACGATGTATTTACGAATCGTCATGTGGGCACTGGAGCATCGAACCATCGTGGTCGGGTTTGCGGCAGCACTGGTGATTGTGACCTTCGTGGCACTTCAATCCCTTGGCGGAGAATTCATGCCGGCGTTGGAGGAGGGAAACTTGTGGGTTAGAGCCACGATGCCAGTCGACATCTCGTTCGATCAGGCCGACCGCCTGACGAGCGAAATTCGGCGGCTGTTCCGGCAGTCGCCGGAGGTGGATACCATTGTATCGCAACTGGGGCGCCCCGACGATGGCACTGATCCGACCAGTTTTTTCAACGGCGAGTTTCTCGCAAATCTCAAATCTCAGTCGGAATGGCGTCCAGGACTGACTAAAGACGCTCTCATTGAAGAGATTGAACGCCGTTTGAAAGCGATACCCGGTGTCATCTTCAATTTCTCGCAGGTGATTCAAGACAATGTCGAAGAGGCGATGTCGGGGGTGAAGGGCGAGAACTCGATCAAACTATTCGGCACCGATTTAAAAGCCATGGAGGCCAAGGCGGTTGAGATCGAATCTGTGATGAGAGGTATCCATGGGGTGAAAGATTTGGGCATTTTTCGGTTGGTCGGTCAGCCAAACTTGCTGATCCAAGTCGATCGAGAAGCGAGTGCACGGTACGGATTGCAGGTTTCTGATGTGAATGCGGTGGTCCAGGCCGCCGTTGGCGGACAGGCGGTCACGAAGGTGTATGAAGGGGAACGCCTCTTTGACCTCGTGGTCAGGTTTCTTCCGGAGTATCGACAGGATGTGGAGTCCATCGGCAACATATTAGTAAGTACCCCGGATGGTGTCCGTATCCCCCTCAAACAAGTAGCGAACATTACGACGCAGACCGGAGCCTTTATCATTTATCGTGAGAACAACGAACGCTACATCCCCATCAAGTTCAGCGTGCGTGACCGCGATCTTCAAAGTACGGTGGAGGAAGCGCAGAAGAAATTGGCAGGTCAGGTCCAATTGCCGGAGCGCTATCGCATGGAGTGGGCCGGGCAGTATGATCAACTCAAAGAAGAGCAGAAGCGGTTGGCGAAGATCGTGCCCGTTAGCTTGGTCATCATTCTCATATTGCTCTATACGACCTTCGGTTCGCTGAAGAATGCGTTGCTGGTGTTGGCCACCGTGCCATTTGCGCTGGTTGGCGGGGTGCTGTCCTTGGTGGCGACCCACACTCACTTTAGCATCTCGGCTGCGGTGGGGGTCATCTCGACGTTGGGAGTGGCCATTTTAGGCGGGGTCTTGTTAATCTCCCGTATAGAAGAATTTCGACGGACGGGGCTTGATTTGCGGCAGGCGGTGATGCGTGGCACCGATGTCCAGATGCGGCCGATTCTGATGGCAACATTGGGTGCGGCCATCGGATTGCTGCCCGCGTCCCTGGCGACCGGCATTGGGTCGCAGGCGCAGAAGCCATTGGCGCGAGTGGTGGTCGGCGGAATGCTGACGGCGGCCTTCTTGATTCTGGTCGTGTTGCCGGTGTTGTATGAAATCGTGCACCGACGGGGCGCTGCTAGGGATGAAGAACAGTAGATCTAGGGCGGTTGATGTAAGCTAAGGCGATGAAAGGTTCAAACATCGTGAATAAGTGTCAAACGAGTGGGATCGCGGTCATTCTTACATTGAGCTTGGTGGGAGGAGTAAAGACATCCTCTGGATGGACGGACCAAACGGCACGCGTATGGCCGGTCCAGATGCCCTACGAAGCTCCGCCGACAAGTCAGGATGTGCCCGATGTGTCTGTTCCCCCGAATAAGAATCCGCTGAGTCCCGAGGAGCTTAAGCGGGCGGAGGCCTTGTTGCCGTTGCTGGAAGGGAGGCAGGAATTCTGGGCGATGGGTGAGTTCGTGCATCTGGGGGAGCCGGCCGTTCCGGTCCTGGTCAAGGCTCTGACCATGCCGAGCCCACGAATCCGCTACAATGCGATTGAAACCCTGTCGATGATGAATGGTGTCTGGGGAGTTCCTGCGCTTCTCACCACCGCCAAAGAGCCTAACGAAGTTCCTCGTGTGCGTGAACATGCGTTGCGAGTAGCGATTCGTCTGGATCCGGCCAAGACACCGGAGGCGATCGAGGTGATGGCCAAAGACCTGAATCCTTCGGTCAGGAAAGCCGCGGGGTTCGAGGCTCGGTACGTGCGGCAAAAAACCGTCATCCCTATCTTGATTCCGATGGTGAGCGATGACGAACGCTTTGTCGCATTGTCGGCGTTACACTCTCTGTGGATCTTGACGCGCCATGAAACCGAGTTTCACGATTGGGACACGTCGACGAAGCAGGATCGTGTAGCCTGGTCGAGCGAATGGGCCGAGTGGTGGGCCGCCAACAAAGATGTTTTTGAGATTCCGGAGCCGCAGCGATCCAAACGAGGCTCGCAGTAGCACGGAAAGGCGGGAAGTTGCGGGCGGAGAGAGCCCTGTGTTACCTATATAATCAAAACCTTAGACTCAGCCATGCTCAAAATCGCCAAGCTCGGAAATCCTATCCTGCGCAAGATCGCTGCTCCTGTCGATCCTCGCGAGATTAAGTCTGTGGAGTTGCAGCGGTTGATCGATGAGATGTTTGAAACGATGTACGACGAACCTGGAATTGGGCTGGCTGCGCCTCAAGTCTCCCGCTCGATTCAATTGACTGTGATGGGGTGCAAAGGGGAAGATGGGTTCCCTGAAACCGTCCTCATTAATCCCTCAATTCTGTACTATGGTCCGGAACAGGTGGAAAACTGGGAAGGATGTCTCAGCGTGGATGGGCTGAGAGGAAAAGTCACCAGGCCATCGTTGGTGCGGGTGAAGGGGTTGGATCGAAGCGGTAAGCCCCTCGATTTCGAAGCAACGGGGCTCTATGCCGTCTGCATCCAGCACGAGTTGGACCATTTAGTCGGAAAAGTCTTCCTCGATCGTATGACGGATCTCTCGACGCTGACTCAGCTCCATGAATTCTCACAATACTGGCAAAAAGAGCCGACGAGCGTAATCTAAAGCATCCCCTGATCGACTATTTGTGAAATCTCTCCTTCGTGTCCTGCGCTACCTTCGACCTCACCGCGGTCTTGCTTGCACGACCCTTGTGTGTGCGGCATGTGCTACGGCCATGGAACTGGTTCCTCCCTGGGTGATCAAGATTGTCATCGACGACGTGATTCAGGCCAAGCAAGCTGCGTTGCTTCCCTGGGTTTTGGGCCTGCTGGTCGGGGCCTATGTGCTGAAAAACCTGTTTGCCTCGCTGAGAGTCCGGTTCAACAATCAGCTTGAACAGACTGTGGTACACGATCTGCGCCGGCATATCTTTGCCGCGCTGCAACGCCTCTCCATCAATTACTTTGAGAATCGGTCGACCGGCGAAATCATGTCGCGGGTGACGAACGATACCGAACACGTCGAGCGGATTTTCATCGACGGACTGGAGGGTGTCTTGACGGCGTCATTGACCCTCATCGGGATCACGATCATGCTGTTTACACTCAATTGGAAACTGGCCGCTCTATCGCTTCTGCCGATTCCGCTTCTCATGCTGTCGGCGAGCTGGTTTACCTCGAAGGTGCATGGTTACTACCACGAGATCAGAAAGAGTTCTGCCGAACTGAGCAGTTACCTACAAGACGGATTGTCCGGCATCAGAGAAACGATGGGCTTTGCGCAGCAGACATTTGAACAGGCGCGGTTCGACCGGTTGAGCAGAGCCTACAGCGACACGAATTTGAAGGCCATGGTGCTGTGGTCGCTCTATTCACCGGGGATGATTCTTCTTGCCAGCCTGGGAACCGTGTTGATCCTCTGGTATGGAGCCGGTGAGGTATTAGAGGGTCGGCTGACGCTTGGCGAGCTTGTGCTGTTTCTGTCCTATCTGGCTCTGTTCTATGTTCCCATCAACCAGATTCACTCCGTGAATCACATGTTGCAGCATGCGTTGGCGGCGAGCGACCGGGTGTTCGAAGTGCTGGACGCGGTTCCAGATGTGACAGACCGGCCCGGCGTGGTCGCCCCGCTACATCGGATGCGTGGAGAGGTTCGGTTCGAGCGGGTACAGTTTCACTATCGTCCTGATGTGCCGGTACTCAAGAACCTCTCGGTCTCTGCCTCGGCCGGGGAGCGTGTGGCACTGGTGGGACCGAGCGGGGCTGGGAAGAGCACCCTGCTTAAGTTGTTGATGCGGTTCTATGACGTCCAAGACGGGGCAGTCTTGATTGACGGACGAGATATTCGTGATCTGCCTGTGGCCTATCTGCGTCGGCAGATCGGTTTTGTGCAACAAGAACCGTTCTTGTTCAATGGGACCGTGCGGGAGAATATTCTGTACGGCGATTTGAGCGCAGGCCAAGATCGTCTTGAAGCGGCGGCGCGAGCTTCGCGGGCACACGAGTTCATCGTGGCGCTTCCGGAAGGCTATGACACCTGGATCGGCGAGCGGGGTGTCAAGCTGTCGGTGGGTCAAAAACAACGGGTGTCGATCGCTCGGGTGTTGTTGAAAGATCCTCCCATTGTGATTTTTGACGAGGCGACCTCCAATATTGACACGGAAACGGAAATGAAGATCCGCGAGGCTTTAGCGGAACTGACCAGAGGGCGAACCACCTTCATTATCGCCCATCGATTATCCACGCTCCACGATGTGGATCGGATCCTTGTGATAGATGGAGGCCGGCTAGTGGAGGATGGCCGGCACGATGAGCTGCTTCGTCGCGGAGGGGTTTACGCCGGTTTGTATGAGGCGCAGTTCCAGGTGTGATGGATGTCTCTCCTTGGTTGGTTGCGGCTGCGGACGGAAGGCCGGTATACTCCCTGTGGAAAGTTAACAAGAACTGAGTGTGATGCGCGATGGTGCTGATTTATGAGAGTGACCCTCTGGATGATGAGCATTCAAGGGGGAGTTTTTACCATGTCTGTCGAGGGCGGATCGATCGCACACCATTGAACGTGCCTGAGTCTGATCGTCCCTATGAGTGCGAGCAGTGCGGGGTTGACCTCGAGGCAGAAGACTTTTTTATGGCCCTTCAAAAAGGATCGGTCTAGCCAGATGGCGGGGAGCGCCGGAAGAAAAACAGTGGGCGTCTCGAGGGGCCTGATGATGCTGTGCGAAACCTGTCATGCCCTGGTGATGAATGAGGAACTTACTGACGAGAAAAGCTTCGTTGCAAACCACGACGTCCTCTTTGATCTGATCTGTCTGGGCTGTACCGACATCAATCGCCCCCTCATCGACGACATGGGGGGCAGTGGCGAGTAAATCTTCCCATTTCCTTCTCCCATCGCAAAGCGGGTAGTTGAAGTTTTGGGAGGCACGGTGCCCCACGAATGTTATGCGGTAACGCATCACATCAGGCCTCGATGCATTAACGGCCCCTGTTTGGACGCCTTACTTCGAACGTTAGATCGATTGAGGCAGGGTAGCTTGACGAGATGCTGGGAAGCTCGGAGTGGCGGATCTGACTGAGTCGTCGTCCTGAAGCTATTTACACTCTTTCCCGTTGTAGTACATGCAGGTCGATTCGCCGGATTTGACCTTCCACGTTTTGATCAGCGGCGCCTTGCCATCTCCTCGCATCTCGACGACGAAATCCACCAATCCTGAAATGGGCAGCTTCTCAATGTGCGGTTGTCTTCAGCGGAAACGGTTGTGACAGATACCGCAGCTACGAAGAGAAAACAAGACAGGGCAAGGACGAATCGACGAAGGTCACGCATGCTCTACACTCCTCGGCTCAGAATGATTTTTTCTATGTTATCGCATCTCGTTAAAAAGAACAAAACTGCAAAATGACGGATTACTGAACCACAACATCTGCTTTCATAACCCGCCCCGCTTTGATCCAATACGTTTTGACGTCCGGTTCTTCGTGCATAAGCGAGACAAGGAGATAGGCAGGGGTCGGCAGGTTGATCTTGGGCCAGATCTCTTCGTAGTCGGTGGCGATTTTGATGTCGGTGACTGAGGGGCGCGCAGGATCGTGAGGGTGAGAATGGTAGACGACTTGGAGATCCAGGCCCTGGTTGCGCATGTCTTTCTTGGCGGCCGAAAAGTCCTGCATGTCCATCACAAAGGCAATTTCTGCGCGTTCGGCCGGCGATAGTCTTTCCAAATGCGCCACTTTGGCCGGATCGAACGAGGACAGGTTCTGGGCACCATCCAGCGCCACGATATTCTTAATGCGATACATGCGGGTAACAACGCCTTTGGTACCGGCCAGAAGCCCGCAACACTCGTGGGGAGCCAGTTCCCTCGCGTGCGCAATCATGTCGTTGAGAATGTATTGGGGAATGACGAGGTCCGCCACGTTAGATCGTGCAGGTGACAGTGTAGTCACTGCTGAGATCCCTAATCTTGGGATTAGGCCCGCAGAGAGGGCAGGCAGGATCCTTTGGCCGGCCGACTTTCCTGAATTTCATGTCGAGCGCGTCGTAGATCAGCAGCTTATTGGCGATGGTTTCGCCGATCCCGAGAATTTCCTTGATGGCTTCGGATGCCTGCAGAATGCCCATGGTGCCAGCCAGCACGCCCAGCACGCCTGCTTCCTGGCAGTTGGGGACCAGTCCGGCCGGGGGTGGTTCCGGGTACAGGCAGCGGTAGCAAGGGTACCCCTCGTGGGGCTTAATCGTGGTTAGCTGCCCCTCGAAGCGAAACATACTGGCGGACACCAGCGTCTTCTTCGCAAAAAAACAGGCGTCGTTCACCAAAAAACGAGTCGTGAAGTTATCGGAGCCGTCGAGAACAATGTCGTATTGGGAGACAAGGGGCAGAATGTTGTCGGCATCCACCAACTGATGATAGGTGTTGATGATGATCTCTGGATTGATGGCCGACAGGGTCCTCCTGCCTGATTCAACCTTCGCCTGTCCGACTGTTGCGGTCGAGTGCATGATCTGCCGCTGCAGATTCGAAAGATCAACGACATCGCCATCGACTAATCCGATCGTCCCGATGCCGGCGGCGGCGAGATAGAGCCCGGCTGGAGAACCCAGACCGCCCGCGCCGATCAACAAGACCTTCGCCCTATTCAGCTTGAGCTGGCCTTTCCCCCCGACGTCTTGGAGGATGATATGCCGGCTGTAGCGCTGAATCTGTTGTTCGGTGAGTTCCATGCGTTACCGTGACGGGTGATGCGTGAGGCGTGACGAGTTGGGCAGAGTTTCTTTGTTCCTCCAGCTTGTCACTCGTCACGTCTCCTATTCCACTACATTCAACTCAATCGGATCGACGCTGCAGCCTTTTTTCCGCAGGCCGGTGACGGCGCGTTCAATTTCGGCCGTTTCACCGGAGAGTTCCACATCGACCCAGCCGGTTGTTTCACGAACATCGGCGCGCCGGACGTTCGTGACGATGTTGTATTCCCGTCCGATCTGGTAAATAATCGGCTCTTTGACCTTGTCCTCGGGAAAACGGACATGAAAACGCAAGTGTGCCATGGCTATCCTCCCGCGATCGCCGGAACAATGGAGACTTCATCGCCATCCTTGAGGGAGGTTTCTTTCCCTTTGAGGAAACGAATGTCTTCTTCGTTGACGTAAATGTTGACGAAGCGGCGCAGTTCCCCTGCCTCATCGCAGAGACGATCCTTAATGCCGGGATGCGCGCTATTCAACGCCTCGATCATCTCCAGCACGCTGCCGGCCTTGGCTTCAACTTCTCCCTGGCCTTTGGTCAGGGGACGGAGGGGAGTCGGAATGCGAACTTTAATCATGCGCCACCGCCGCCATTCTTGCCCATTTTGAAAGTTTTCTCGAAGTCCACCAGGCTGGGCTGGATGCGAGTCGGCCGTCCGACGGCGTCGATCACGGCTTCCTGTGTTTTTAAACCGTTGCCGGTGATGTAGGCCACGGTGACTTCGTTCTTCTTGATGATTCCTTGCTTGACCAGCTTCTTGAGGACGCCGATCGTCACGCCGCCGGCCGTTTCCGAAAAAATGCCCTCGGTTTGCGCCAGGAGCTTGATACCGTCCACCACCGCATCATCCGTCACCATATCCATCGAACCCTTGCTCTCTGCGGTGGCCTTGAGCGCATAGTAGCCATCGGCCGGGTTCCCGATCGCGAGAGATTTTGCAATGGTCTTGGGCTTCACCGGCTTGAAAAAATCCCGACCTGCCTTGAAGGCGGTCGAGATCGGCGAGCAGCCCTCGGCCTGCGCTCCGTTGATCTTAGTGCGGACGTTATCGATCAGTCCCAAGGCCTTCATCTCGTGCAGGCCCTTCCAAATCTTGGTCAGGAGAGAGCCTGACGCCATCGGAATGACGACTTGATCGGGCGTTTTCCATCCCAGTTGTTCTACGGTCTCAAAGGCGAGAGTTTTGGAGCCTTCCGCATAGTAGGGGCGAATGTTGATATTCACGAAGGCCCAGCCATGCTCACCGGCAATTTCGCTGCAGAGTCGGTTCACATCGTCATAGTTGCCTTCCACTTCGACGACTTGGGGCTTATAAATCAAATTGCCGAGCACCTTCGCGGCTTCAAGGTCGCCGGGGATGAACACGTAGCAGTGGAGGTTCGCAGCTGCGGCATGGGCCGACACCGAATTAGCCAAGTTGCCGGTCGAGGCACAGGCCACGGTTTCGAATCCTAACTCGCGGGCACGGGTCAAGGCGACGGCGACCACGCGATCCTTAAAGGAGAGGGTTGGGTGGTTGACCGTGTCGTTCTTGATGTAGAGCTCGTCGAGTCCAAGATACGCGCCGAGGTTCTTGGCTCGCACCAATGGCGTGAACCCGGCATGAGGGCCGACGAAGTTTGTCCCTTCGACCGGCAGCAGGTCGAGATAGCGCCACATACTGTGCGGGCCATCCTCGATCTTCTTGCGTGTGACGCACTTCTTGATCTCCTCGTAGTTGTACTTCACCTCGAGGGGGCCGAAGCACATCTCGCAGACGTGAATGGCTTTGGTCGGATATTCTTTTCCGCACTCGCGGCAGACTAGCGCTTTCATTTTGCTCATCGTCGCACCACCTTCGAAAGTCTGTGATTAAGGATGCACCGCACAGCCGGCATAGGGATCTCCATCGTCGAACAACTCAGTAATCGTCGGGTGCTCACCGCAGAGGGCGCAATTTGGATTACGGCGGACTTTGATTTCTCTAAATTGAGTCTTGCGCGCATCGAAGTCGAGCATGCGGTTCGTCAGCGGCTGGCCGATGCCCAGGACGAGCTTCAGCCCGCCAGCACGCCGATGACCCCCGCTTCCTGGCAAGATGCAACTAAGCCGGGCGGCGGGGGCGTCTTGAATACGCAGCGATAGCAGGCCGATTTCTTAGGGATGATTGTTGTCACACGGCCGTCGAAACGCAGGATACCGCCATGCACCAGCGGCTTATCGGCAAAGAAGCAGGCGTCGTTGATCAGGAACTTGGCGGGGAAGTTGTCGACCCCGTCGATCACAACGTCATAGTCGCTGAAGATCTTCAGTGCGTTACCGGCGGTCAACCGTTCTTCATACATCGAGACATTCACGTCGGGATTCAAGGCTTGAATCTTTTCTTTTCCCGACAAGACCTTGGGCCGCCCGATGTCCGGTGTGTGATGGAGGATCTGGCGTTGGAGGTTGGTGAGATCCACAACGTCGCTATCAATGAGCCCGATCGTGCCCACTCCGGCTGCGGCCAAGTAGAGCGCAGCCGGTGAGCCCAGGCCACCCGCACCCACCACGAGAATCTTCGCTTTGGCGATCTTCTTCTGTCCCTTACCGCCAACTTCAGGGAGCAGGATATGCCGGCTGTAGCGGTTTATTTGATCTTCGGTGAATTCCATATGGGTCTGTGATGTGTGATCAGTGATGTGTGACGAGCAAACGTTTCAGGACTTCCTTCGGTGTAGTTGACTCATCACCGATCACTCATCACTAGATGTTAAAGTACTTCTCGATACTGATATAGCGCTCGCCCGTGTCGCAGAGAATTGTCACCACATTCTTGCCGGGGCCCAGTTCTTCGGCGATCTTCTGGGCTGCAAACACATTGGCACCGGCTGAAATTCCAACTAGGAGGCCTTCTTTTTTCGAGAGCTGTTTGGCAGTCTGATAGGCCTCATCATCGGTCACCGCAATCACGCGGTCGAGAATCTTTCGGTTGAGGACTTTGGGAATGAAGCCCGCGCCAATGCCTTGTATCTTGTGCGGTCCTGGATCTCCACCGGATAGCACGGGCGACCCCGCCGGCTCAACAGCGATCACCTTCACGTTCGGGTTCTTTTCTTTGAAGACTTCGCCGCATCCCGTGATTGTGCCGCCGGTTCCGACCGCAGCGACAAATGCGTCGATCTTCCCTTCAAGCGCCTCCCAAATTTCAGGCGCCGTCGTCATCCTATGCATCGCTGGATTCGCAGGATTTGAAAATTGATCCGGCATGAAATACGACGGATTTTGAGCGAGGATGCTCTCGGCTTCCTTGATTGAACCTTTCATACCCTCCCAGGCGGGCGTCAACACGAGCTGCGCGCCATAGGAAGACAACAAGCTGGCCCGCTCCATGCTCATGCTTTCCGGCATGACGAGAATCAGCTTATACCCTCGCACCGCAGCTACCAGTGCCAGTCCGATTCCAGTGTTCCCACTCGTCGGTTCGACGATTGTCCCGCCGGGCTTCAGCTTGCCCTGACGCTCTGCCTCATCAATCATGTTGAGGCAAATCCGGTCCTTGACGCTTCCGCCTGGGTTGAAGAATTCAACCTTGCCATAGATCGTGGCCGAACCTGGCTTTGAGAGACGGTTCAACCGAACGAGCGGGGTCTTGCCGATCAGCTCAGTAATCTCTTTGTGCAAGATCATCGTCACTGGCCCCCTCCCATGTAGAAGAGGAACTCAACCTGGTCCCCTTCATTGAGGTGGGTGGTGGCAAGGTGGTCGCTCTCCAGCACCTTATCGTTGATCTCGATGGCAACCATCTGTGGCTCAATCTTTTTCGTCTTGAGCAAATCGAGGACGGTTCCGCCCTGCACCTCCTCGGATTTTCCGTTGATCTTGACCTGCATGGATTCTCCCAAGTTGGCCTAGAGATTAAGGAATTTTGTCAAACTAACAAAGGCAAGCTCTGCTTGTCAAGGTTGCGTTATTCACTCTGAGAGTCACCGAGTGTGGATTGGATTCATCGTGACGGGCTGCATTTACCGATC
>JACPZN010000084.1 GCA_016195505.1 Nitrospirota bacterium
GCCATATGAACGAAGATCACCATCGGCCCACCGGGCAGTGCCCCACGCGATTGTGTCACGCCGTAATTTTTCCACGTCGTGTTGAGCACCGATGTGAAGGTCGAACAGGCCGATTGCTGAAAGAGAAGAGGAACTCGGTTGGCATAGCGAATGACGCGCGCCAGTTCCGAGTCTTCCTCCTCTTGCTCCCCTTCCGCCTTCGGCATGGCAGGCTGTTGCGGTTTGTCTTGATCTTCAGGCCGGTTGCCATAGGCCAACCCTGCTTCGATAATGAAGGGATTGCCGCGATAGACGGCCGGAGGCCGACTGACCGCCGTGTAGAACTCGCCTTTGATCTGCTTATACAGCCCGGAGAGAATCGCCTTTTCTCCAATCGGCGAAATGCAATTGGTCGGCGGCGCCATGATTTTCGTGTGTTGTATCGTCTGATAGAGTGTCTCGGCTGTATGGCCTTTCACGTCGCGCGGCTTCAGATGGGGCGAGACCTTCGCCGCTTTACAGATCTCGTCGGCTAGTTGCGGAGACACACGACAGAAGTCGCTGGCCAGGAAGCCGGACACCGAATGACTCTTGGTATCCTGCAGCATCTTGAGCAACATGCCGAACTCAATGCCGTAGGGATGGGGTTTGATTTCGCGCGGCGAGGGCGGCAACTCGTGATACGTGCGCGGATACTCCTTCGTTTCGCCTTCCGGTGTCCGGTAGATCAGCTTCACGTGCGGATTGGCGATGGAGGTCTGCTCCAGCCATTCATCCACCGACGCGCGGCCCTTCTGATACTTGCCTTCGACTTCCAGGGAGACCTGCGTTCCTTGCGGCTGATCCCAATGGATCTGTTTGTTCTCATGAACCAGTGGCTCGTTCTTCTTGGTCTCGATCTGGACTTCGAAGAAATGGGCGGCGGCTCTGGGACCGGTGCGTGAAATGATTGTGACCGGCTTGCCGGTTGTCAACTGGCCATACATGCCGGCGGCGGAGATGCCGATGCCTTGCTGGCCACGGCTCATGCGCAAGCGGTGGAACTTGGACCCGTAAAGCAGCTTTGCGAAAATTCGGGGGACCTGCTGGCGGACGATGCCGGGCCCGTTGTCCGTTACCGTGATGCGAAACCTTGTCGCCTGACTCGCCGGAGGCGTCGTGCCTCCGGATGGGACGACTCCAAGCTGGACCATCACGTCCGGAAGAATCCCGGCTTCTTCGCAGGCATCGAGCGCATTATCCACGGCTTCCTTCACGCAGGTCAGCAGCGCCTTCCGGGGATTGTCGAAACCGAGCAGGTGCCGGTTCTTCGTGAAAAATTCCGAAACGGAAATCTCCCGTTGGCGGGCGCCCATCTCCACCGCCGTGACCTGCTGGACCGGCTTTGCGGCGGCTCTCTTGAGTGCGGTTGACTCTGGAACTGGTGTCTTGAGAGATGCGGAGTGGATAGGTTGCTTCGATGCGTTCTTCTTGTTCATTCAGCCTCTCAGCCGGTGAAGGGAGACATTTGGTACCACAATTCAAAGCAGCAGGCAATGGAGCGGAGTGGAATTGAAGAGTAAAGAGATGGGCCAGATCTGCAGAGTTCAGACGATCTGATTGACACCTTCTGTGCGGCATCCAGTCGTCGAGAGAGTCACAGGCGCCGCACCGGCTTCCTTCAACTTGTCGCCTAGAGCAGAAGAGACGAGCGCTTCCTGCAGACCATCCGCCGTATGGGCCTGGAGAAAGTCGATCCCCAGCACGGCGTAATGCAACGGCCGGCCGCTCGGTGCATCGACACGGAACACCTGGGCACGTGAAGCGCCCTCAAGGAAATCAGTGATGAAGTGTTTGGGAAATTGTGCTCGCAGATATTGACGAATCACATCACATTGCGCGCTCGTATTCACGTACAGCTCCTACGACTGCGCCCAGCCATAACGATAAACCGACTCACCGCGAACCCCTGTCAGGCTAGGCTCCGCAGGGGGAAGGTGTCAAGTAGGCCTAAGAGCGGGAGCGATGACCATAATGAGAAATCGGGAATGGGGATTAGGGTGGGAGGAGCACGCACCTACCAGGAGTTAGTAGGTACGGCGGAGATCTTGGGAGGAGTTTAGGCTTCCCAGTACAAGCTGGTCCTGCACACCGTCCTCGCGCTCGACCCCCTCATGAACCATATTCCCCCGGGGCGTTAACTCCCCCCACAATCCTACGATAGGCCTCAGCGTTCAGGAGAGTCAAGCAAACTAATGTATTGTGGAGTACGTTTCTGCCGTCGCTTGATCAAGTGCTGACTGACTTTGACCGATGGCACTCTCCTATTGACGTTGACGGTCATGAGGTGCAGGGTGGCGTTCCCAGTTCCAACCGGGGAGAAGGATTGGCCAATGGCAGATGCGATGACGAGTCAGGACGCACAGAACGCCTGGGCAGCGCTGGTGCAGGGCGTTCGGACCGGTGTGCTGTTGACGCTGCGGAACGGATGGCCGTTTGGGTCGCATGTGCCGTACGTGTTTGGCTCGGATTGGACACGCGCCTATCTGCATCTGAGCCAGCTGGCACTGCATACGCAACATCTGCTGGCCGATCCCCGCCTTTCGCTCTTCATCTCTGAACCGGACCGACCGGAGAAAAATCCTCTCGCCTTGAAACGCATGAACCTCCAGGGTGAGGCAGTCATCTTGCCGCCCGACGCGCCGAGCTATGCAGCGATCAAGAAGCAGTACCTGGCGCGGTTTCCGCTCGCAGCACCGATGTTTGGCTTTGGTGATTTTGCACTCTGGGAATTAAAGCTCCAGGACGCCCACCTTGTGCTCGGCTTCGGCCAAGCCTTCACCTCCACCGCCGCGACCCCGCTCACGTGGACACATCAACGACCGGAGCAGCAGGTGGGAACAAAGAACTGATAGCTAATGGCTTACGGCAAGTAGCAGAAGTGCTACTTCGTGTTGTTTCGCCAGAGCTGGCTGAGGGCGCCACCGAGTGTGAGCCCGCCGATGAATGTGAGGGTGATGATGGTGGTGAAGAGTCCCTCGACACGTCCTTCCCGCCGCCGCACATGATGCTCTGCTTGTGAACCGACGGTCGCTTCACCGCCGATCCAGGTGTGCGGGTCGTCGGCCTGCGACTGAGTCTGAGTGATTACGGTCTTCATGCATTTTCCGCTTCGTCGAGAGCGATACATTCCTCGATCAACTGCTCCAATTCATCCATCTCCCGCTGTTGCATTTCGAGGAACCTGACGCCGAACGTCTGATCGTGAATCCATTGGACCTGTGCCTGTTCGATATAGATCGGTTCTTGAACCTCCGGGACAACGAGCTTCAGGGCAATCTGCTTCCCCGGTTGGACAATCAGGCGGCTCTCGATCTTGGCGCCGCCTAGCGACAGATCGATGGTCTCGCCTTCGACCTCATGGGAATTCGCTCTGAGCAGGCTTTTGACTTGCGCCGGAACCCGACGATGTTGACGCCGTTCCATGGACGCGTAGAATACCTCTTTTACCGGAGAAAAGCACGTCGCACACAACTGAACCGATTGTTGGGACGTTCCCTTGAAAGTCACGAGGGCTTTCGCTATGGTACGAAACGATGGATCAAAGTCGTTCGCGCCAGATACTCCTTGCCTGCGCGAGCGGACTGCTGTTGCCTCTGTGCTTCCCCAAAGTCGATCTGGGATTGCTGGCCTGGATCGTCCTCATTCCCCTACACCTCGCCCTCGATCAATGCCCAAGGCGGCGCGCGTTTTGGCTCGGATGGCTGAGCGGTCTCATCGGATTCACCGGCATCATGGCCTGGGTGGTGACCGCCATGACGACCTACGGGAAGGTGCCCCTTCCCGTTAGTTATGCCGTTTTGTTGTTGCTCACCGCTTACCTCGGGCTGTATGTCGGGCCGCGAACTCATCCCGAGATATGGAATTTTTTTCGCACCCTGCTTTTGGATCGCATTAGAGTGGCTCCGCACTTATCTCCTCTCAGGCCTTCCCTGGTGTCTCCTCGGGTATTCGCAGTACCGCGAACTCGACCTAATTCAGTTTGCAGACCATACAGGGGTGTATGGCGTTTCATTTTTGGTCGTGCTCGTGAATCTGGCCTTGGCCGAGTTGCTTTTGTGGGTCATGCCGTTTTTTCGTGGTTTTCATCCGGCTAAGCTCCCGTGGGAATTACTCACAACCACAGCGGTCTTCATGGTGCTCGCCTGGCTCTACAGTTCGGCGGTGTTGACGGACGAGACGCTGCAGCAGCCAAGAACCTCTCTTAGCGTCGGCGTAGTACAACCCAACATCGATCAAGCAGTGAAATGGGACATCGCCTACCGTGACGAGACGATGCAGCGGTTTGACCGACTGACCGCCCAGCTGGGAACCAGTACCGACCTGATCGTCTGGCCGGAAGCTGCGACACCCTTTATCCTGGAGCGAGAAAAAGAATACCAGTTGCAGTTGATCGCCTGGGCGGATCGCGCGAAGGCGCCGATCCTCCTTGGCAGCCCGGCTCTGCGTTACTATCCGGATCGCCGGCCTTATCTTTTGAATAGCGCCTATCTGCTGGCAAGCGACGGCAATCTGCTCGGCCGTTATGACAAACACCATCTCGTGCCGTTTGGGGAATACATTCCCTTCAAATCGTCGCTATTGTTTTTTCTCGACAAACTCGTGGAAGGGATCGGCGACTTTAATGCAGGACCAGGCTCGACGGTTCTGTCGTTCACCCCCAAGTCCCTTGGCACCGGCAATCCGGCCAGTCCACGGCCCGTAAAGTTCGGAGTGGCCATTTGTTACGAGGTGATCTTCCCGGATCTGGTCCGTCGATTTGCGGCCAACGGCGCGGAATTTCTGGTGACGATCACGAACGACGGCTGGTTCGGTCCTTCGTCGGCGCCTGCCCAGCACTTCTCCATGGTGGTCTTTCGCTCGGTAGAAAATCATCTGGCCTTTGCGCGCGCCGCCAATACGGGAATTTCCGGTTTCGTCGACCCCTTCGGCCGCATCATGCAAGCCACGACCCTCTTCACGGAGCAGGCGTTGCACGCCACCATTCCCATCAGGCAGTCCCGCACGTTTTACAGCTACAACGGCGATGTGTTTGCCTACGTCTGTGTTATAATCTGCGCGCTTTTGTGCCTGTTCGGTTATTTCCGCACGAAGGAACCGGCCCACGGCACAACCGCTATCACGCCCGCGTAGCGGGAGAAGGATCGTTCCATGTTGGATGAGGTACAAGTTCGCGTTCGTGCCGTTGGGGAACAAGTCTCTGAGTTACGGGGGCATCTTTGACCGAGCGTGAACTCGAAGCGTGGCGTGAGGTTGACACCAAGTTGGGTGACCTCAACGCTCTACTGGAGCTGGCTCACGAGAGCGGCGATGCCGGGCTTGAAAAGGAACTGACCACTGAACTGAACCAGCTGGAGCCTCGCCTGGCAACCCTGCGCTTGGAGCTTCTTCTCTCCGGCGAGCTGGATCCGAACAATGCGATACTCGAGATTCATCCGGGTGCCGGCGGATCGGAATCGCAGGACTGGGCCCAGATGCTTCTGCGCATGTACGTGCGGTGGGCAGAAACCAAGAAGTTCAAGGTGGAAACGTTGGATCTCCTGACTGGCGACGAAGCCGGTATCAAGAGCGCGACCCTGTCGATCACCGGCCCCTACGCCTATGGCTATTTGAAAGCGGAAGCCGGTGTCCATCGTCTGGTGCGCATTTCCCCATTCGACTCCAATAAACGACGGCACACATCGTTCGCGTCCGTATTCGTCTATCCGGAATTGAGCGAAGACATCGACGTGGGGGTCGAAGACAAGGATCTCAGAATCGACACATTCCGAGCCGGCGGCGCCGGTGGGCAGAACGTGAATAAGGTCGAAACGGCAATTCGTATTACTCACCTACCGACCGGAATTGTCGTGCAATGTCAAAACGAGCGGTCCCAACTCCAGAATAGAAACGGCGCGATGAAAATCTTGAAGTCGCGCCTGTTTGAATTAGAACAGAAAAAAAAGGAAGCCGAGTTCAACGCGATTGTGGGCGAAAAAAAAGAGATCGCCTGGGGCAGTCAGATCCGCTCCTACGTGTTCCAGCCCTATCAGATGGTGAAGGATCACCGGACGGCCTATGAAAGCGGTAACGTCTCGTCCGTGATGGACGGCGAGATCGATGGGTTCATCCAGGCGTATTTGAAAAAGAAGCTCGCGAAAGGAAGCGATCAGTTGTCAGCAGTCAGTGAACCCGACGATCTATAACGATCATGCCTCTTCGCACCACATACACGTCACGCCTCACCCATCATTCATCACGGTCTTTCCATGGATGAGCCGAACGAACAGCGGCAGCAGCGGATCAAGAAACTCGACTACCTCCGCGAGACCGGCGTCGCACCCTATGGTGCACGATTCGAGGTGAAGGACAGAGCCGGCCAACTGATCAAGCTGCACGGTGAAAAAACGAAAGAGGTCCTGGGGCAAGAAAAAATCTCCTGCACCTTTGCAGGCCGCGTGGTGGCCCTTCGGCGTTTCGGCAAGGCCGGGTTCGCTGTGCTGCAAGACGGGGCCGACCGCCTTCAAGTCTATCTGAAGAAGGATCTTCTCTCGGAACAGGCCTACAAAGTGACCGAGCAGCTCGATCTTGGAGACTGGATCGGCGTCACCGGGGTGCTGTTTCGCACCAAGACAAATGAGTTCACGGTCGAGGTTCATCAGTTGACATTTCTCAGCAAAGCACTCCGTCCGCTTCCGGAAAAGTGGCACGGACTGACCGATGTCGAAACCCGCTATCGACAGCGGTACGTGGATCTCATCGCCAACCCCGAAGTCCATTCCATTTTCGCGACACGAAGCCGGATCATTGCCGGTATCCGAGCTTTCTTGATCGAACGCGGATTCCTCGAAGTCGAAACCCCAATGATGCATCCGATACCAGGCGGCGCGGCAGCCAAGCCGTTCGTCACGCATCATAATGCGCTCGGCATCGATCTCTATCTACGCATTGCGCCGGAGCTGTATCTGAAGCGCCTGATCGTCGGAGGCGTTCCTCGTGTGTTCGAGATCAACCGAAACTTTCGGAATGAAGGCCTCTCGACCATTCACAATCCCGAATTCACAATGCTGGAGTTTTACGTCTCCTATGCGGATTATCACGATCTGATCGTCCTCACGGAAGAGCTCATCTCCAGCCTAGCCCAGCAGATCCTCGGTAAGACCGTCATCAACTATCAGGGCAAAGAATTCACGCTCACGCCTCCTTGGCGCCGCTGGTCGTACCATCAGGCAATCCTTGAAGTAAACAAACTCGAACCGTTCGTTCTAGAAGATCGGGAGCAGGCACTGGCAGTAGCCAAACGGCTCAATGTGCCGGTGGACCCGAAAGCCTCGTTGTTCAACATTGTGAATGAGATTTTCGAGGAGACCGTCGAGCCTAATCTGCAACAGCCCACGTTCATCACGGACTATCCGATCGAAATTTCTCCGCTGGCGAGACGGAAAGACTCGGACCCCACACTGACGGATCGGTTCGAGCTCTACATCGCAGGGAGGGAAATCGCCAATGCGTTTTCCGAGTTGAACGATCCTTTGGATCAACGTGAACGGTTCGAAGGCCAAGCGGCCCAGCGTGAGGCCGGTGACGAAGAAGCGCATCTGGTCGATGAGGACTTCCTCCGGGCGCTCGAGTTCGGAATGCCGCCGACGGCCGGGGAAGGAATCGGGATCGATCGGCTGATCATGCTCTTCACCGACCAGGCTTCGATCCGTGACGTGGTGCTCTTCCCCCAACTGAGGCCGGAGAAACCCTAATAGTGGCTCTCCCCTACGAAATCTTCGTCGGGCTTCGTTACTTGCGTGCGAAACGTCGCAACCGGACCATTTCGCTGAACACGTTCGTCTCGATTGCCGGCATCACCCTGGGGGTGGCTGCGCTGATCGGCACGGTCGGAATCATGACGGGCTTCAAGGAAGACATTCAAAGCAAGATTCTCGGCACCACGGCCCACATTATCGTGCAGGAACGGATGAAGGAGAACATGGCGGACTATGATTCGTTGATCGAGAAAATTCAGTCCGTTCCCAATGTCGTGGCCGCGACGCCCTTTGTGCTCCGCCAAGTCCTGCTGACAACCCAATCCGGGGTGCAAGGCATCGTGTTGCGCGGCATCGACCCGTATCGGGAAGCCAACGTGACAGAACTTGCCAAGAATGTGTCGACCGGCCAGCTGACCGACCTTCTCACGCCCGTCAAAGTTCAGCAGGCCCCGATCGATGATCCGCAGGGAGAACCACGTTTGGTCGACAAACCCGGTATCATTCTCGGTAAGGAACTCGCGCTTCGGCTTGGGGTATTTGTCGGCGATACACTCAATGTCGTGTCTCCGGTCGGACCGATCAGCGCCATGGGCATGGTGCCAAAGATCCGGACGTTTGCAGTGGCGGCGCTCTTTCATTCCGGCATGTACGAATACGATTCGTCGCTCGCGTACATCGAACTCGGCGAGGCACAGAAATTCTTCAACATGGAGGGGCGCGTCTCCGGAATTGAAGCGAAGGTGACGGACGTGTTCCGTGCCGAAGAGATCGCTCGCGACATCGAACGTGAGTTGGGGTTCAGCCACGGAGCCAGAGATTGGATGCAGATGAACCGCAACCTCTTCTCGGCTCTGAAGCTGGAAAAGACGATGATGTTTCTACTGCTCGTCCTGATCACGATCGTGGCTTCGTTCAACATCGTGAGCACCCTGACGATGATCGTCACGGAGAAGCAGAAAGAAATCGCGATCCTCAAGGCGATGGGAGCGACCAAGCGCAGTATCCGTCGGATCTTCATGTTGAACGGCTT
This sequence comes from Nitrospirota bacterium, assembly GCA_016195505.1. Classification (GTDB taxonomy): domain Bacteria; phylum Nitrospirota; class Nitrospiria; order Nitrospirales; family Nitrospiraceae; genus Nitrospira_D. The sequence goes on from JACPZN010000084.1 coordinate 8,788, forward strand.
GATCATCGGGTTTTCCGGCACAGCCATCGGCATTCCGTTGGGCTACGCGTTTCTTTGGTTGATCCAAACGTTTTGGACCTTTGATCCGACCGTCTACTACATCTCGAAGATTCCGGTCCACGTGTTGGCCGAGGACGTCTTGCTCGTGGCCGGGTCTGCTATCCTGATCAGTTTCGTCGCCACGGTGTATCCGGCGAACCAGGCGGCCAAGCTAGAACCGGTGGCCGCGCTGCGCTATGAGTAAGGAGACAGCTATCAGCCTTCAGCCGTTAGCTGTCAGGTTTGAGAAAAGGCTGAGAGCTGAAAGCTGCCGGCTGAAGGCGATTTTATGATCAAAGTGACCGATCTTCATAAATCCTTTTCGATGGGGTCCTACGAGCTGCCGGTACTCAAGGGAATCAATCTTGAGATTCAGCGTGGCGAGCTGATTGCCATCGTGGGAGCATCGGGAGCCGGCAAGAGCACCTTGCTCCATATCATCGGGACGCTCGACAAACCCACCAGCGGCACGGTGACATTCGACGGCCAAGACCTCTTCCAGATGACGGAAACTCAGCAGGCGGAGTTTCGGAACCGACGCATCGGCTTTGTGTTTCAGTTTCACCATCTGCTGCCTGAGTTCACGGCGTTGGAGAACGCCTGCATGCCGGCGCTCGTGCAACGCCGCGATCCTGCATCCGTCGAGTCCGACGCGACGGCGCTGCTCACCGAAGTGGGGCTGGGCCAACGCCTGCATCACAAGCCTGGAGAGTTGTCCGGCGGTGAACAGCAACGCGTCGCGATGGCGAGGGCGCTGATGCAGAAGCCGGATATGGTGTTGGCCGATGAACCGACCGGCAATCTCGATACGCATACCGGGGACGGGTTGTTCGGGTTAATGCGTGAATTGAACAAAGCCCGCGGAACCACCTTCATCATCGTCACTCACAATGACAAGCTCTCCGCCCAGTCCGACCGTATCGTGCATATGCAGGACGGCCAAATCATCTAGGCCATGCTGGGCAATATCATCGCCTCTCTGTGATTTTCACCCATATTCACCCCTTCGTTTACATGCAAGGCGAGCGCATCGTGTAACCTTGACGAGAGCCATTTCATCCAATAGACTCAACGAAATCCCTCAGCTCGCGCGGAGTCACCGTTCGATGGCATATTTTCGTTCTCTTTGTGTCGCTGCAATCTTGATCAGCTTCTTGGTTCCTGCGCTTTCGATGGCTGTCGAGTTTGTGACCGTCGGGCCTCGAGCCATTGGCATGGGTGGAGCCGGCGTCGCCGTGACGACGGATGCGCTCGCAACCTATTGGAACCCCGCCGGCTTGGCAATGACGCAGACGGTGGATATTCGCATCCAGGGCGGTGGACAAGCGATCGATCGTCTCGGCCTCCGGGATGCCATTCATGATCTTGAAAATTTCAACACCAGTGACACATCAGCGGCCAATCTGGCAAAGGCACAGGACATCGCCAATCGCATCAATCGGCCCGGCGCCACGGCATCGGTCAATGGCTCCGCAGGTCTCTATGTCAAAGGCCACCTTGGTGAACATGCGTTTGGCTTCAACGTGTCGGACGTACCGACCGGTGGCGGATTCGTTTCGTCCCCTTTGCAGGCATCCCAGCCCGGCGGGCCCAACACACCTATCAGCGTTACGGGACAGATGGCGCTTCGGGGACTCGAAGCCAGACAGGCTGCCTTTTCCTACGCCTATGCCTTTGCCGATAAAACCTTTGCGATCGGTATCACAGGGAAAATTATTCAAGGCGCAGCCTACTCAGGCACCACAACGCTCCAAGGCGGAAACGGAGTCGGCATCACCGATCACTTCGGCAAGCCGACCATTTCAACGACATTTGGAATCGACCTGGGGGCCATCTACCGGCCATCCTCGTGGCTCAGGTTCGGTGTCGTGGCTAAGGACATCAATAAGCCGACCTTCGATGCTGCCGGCGGAGGTGAGCTGAAATTAGAACCGCAGGTCCGCGTCGGCGTAGCAGTCAACCCCCTACTCTTCTCTTACGTTAACGGCTGATGTGGATGCGACCGCGAACAAGACCTTCGTACCGGGAGTCAAGAGCCAGGTCTTGAGTTTGGGGGTGGAACAGACGATCTTGTCTGAGTTTCTTTCCTTTCGGGTCGGCGCCTTCAAGAATATGAAAGATGCATCAACCCCCTTCACCCCCACTGCAGGGCTAGGCCTACGGATTTTTGCCTTTCGCGCCGATGTCGGAGGGGGATATGACTTCCGCGAGAAGGGGGCCCTCGTCTCCGGTTCTGTCTCATTGACGTTCTAATGGTATACTGAACCCATGTCGTCGCCATCATGCATACGACTCGGAACGGCGTTCTCTCTCGCCCTACTGCTTGCGGGCTGTGGTGGCTTGCAGGAAGTCTGGGAAGGCCCTGGCGCCAAGGTGTTCCGCCCTCAGGCGATCGCCGTGTTACCACCGATGGCTAGCCAATACGATAGCGCACGTGAAGACATTCAAGAGGTCTTGGCCGGCGCGCTGAACAAACAGACCAGCATTGAACGAGTTGTCTCGCCGGAGAGTGTGACGGATATGTTCCAGGCCTCCAAAGAAGCGTTCGACTCTCTGGTGTTTTATTTTTCCCGTCTCGAAATGACCGGTCAGTCCGACAAAGATTCGGCCATCAAGCTTGGCAAAGCACTCAACGTCGACTCTTTTCTCGTGGTACGGGTGAATTCGTGGGAATACGTGCGTAAGGAAGGAGACAATGTTGGGCGCGTTGGATTGAGTCTCCGACTGATCGACGCAACGACCGGCACGACGGTCTGGAAAGCGCGCCACGAACGGTCCGCCAGCTACATGTTCTTCAGGCCCAATTTGAAGGATGTCGCTCGAGAACTCGCCGACGAGATAATAAAGTATATGCCTCCCCAGGCAAAACGATAACTCCGATCTCTCTTCGTTATCTCCAATTCAGAGGGAATGTGCGGCTGAACAGCTAGTGAGCGGCTGCGGTCATGGCCGTTTTCAAGGATCGGACAAACCCGGCCACTTGCTCGACCATGCCGGGATCCTGCTGATGGGAAGCGATGCGTTTCACGATGGCGCTGCCGACGATCACGCCGTCCGCCATCTTCGACACCTTGGCAGCATCCTCCGGGGTAGCCACTCCAAAACCGACGGCGACAGGAACAGCGGAGACCTTTCTGATTTTTTCGACGTTGTGGCTGACGTCCGCCACATTGCTGAGCTTCGCCCCTGTAATTCCCGTGAGCGACACGTAATAGACAAACCCTTGTGACTCCCGCGCCACAAGCTTGCGTCGATCGGACGTGCTGGTCGGGGCCAGCAAGAAAATGAGTTGCAGGCCAGCTGCTTCTGCCGGGGCCTTGAGCGGTACCGCCTCGTCTGGCGGCATGTCCGGCACAATCAATCCATCAACACCGGCGGCGTGCGCCGCCTTGCAGAAAGCCTCACACCCCATCGCGTGGATGGAGTTGTAATAGAGCATCAGTATAATTGGGATTTCCGTGCGCTGCCGAAGCGATTTCACCACAGTAAGGATCTGTCTGAGAGAGGTGCCGTTTCGCAACGCACGTTCGGCTGCTTGCTGAATCACCGGTCCATCTGCGATCGGGTCCGAAAAGGGCACCCCCAATTCAATAATGTTGGCGCCTGCTTGCTCCAGCGCCAATACAAGTTGCTCTGTTTCAGCAAGCCCGGGGTCTCCGGCCATCAGATAGGCGATCAAGGCTTTTTCGCCTCTTCGCTTGAGTGCTTCAAAAGTCGTTTCTAGGCGGCTCATATTTTTACGAAGTTTCGAGCAATCAGGCTCCAGCGGTCAGCTCCTCTCGGCTGACTCTGCTGATCGCTGACAGCTGAGAGCTATAAGCTGACTCCTCTCAACCTCGCCACTTGCTGAACATCTTTGTCTCCACGCCCAGAGAGATTAGCGATGATCATCTGTGATTTCTTGAGTTTCGGTGCCAGCTTGACGACGTAAGCGATGGCATGAGCGCTTTCCAACGCGGGAACGATGCCTTCTTCGTGGGCGAGTAGATCAAAGGCCGACAGGGCTTCGGCGTCCGTCGCGTAGGTATATTCGACGCGGCCCTGATCGTGGTAGAGGCTATGCTCAGGCCCCACGGCCGCATAGTCCAGGCCAGCCGACACTGAATGGGTCAAATTGATCTGCCCATTGTCGTCCTGGAGAAGATAGGTCATCGTGCCTTGCAAGACTCCGGGCTTACCGCCTGAGAACCGCGCCGCGTGCTTTCCACTCGCGATGCCGAGTCCCCCCGCCTCCACACCGACCATCTTGACCTTCTGATCGCGGAGAAACGCATGGAAGAGGCCGATCGAATTACTCCCCCCTCCGACACAGGCCACCAGGTAATCAGGCAGTGTGCCCTCTGCCGAAAGAATCTGTTTTCGCGCTTCCTGGCCAATGACGGCCTGAAAATCGCGGATCATCATAGGATAGGGATGCGCCCCAAGAACTGAGCCGAGAATGTAGTGCGTGGTTCGAACATTGGTCGTCCAATCGCGCATGGCTTCGCTGATGGCGTCCTTCAGCGTGCGGCTGCCGGCATCCACGCCCGTCACGGTCGCGCCCAGCAGCCGCATGCGAAAGACATTCAAAGCCTGCCGCTGCATGTCCTCCGTGCCCATGTAGATCTCGCATTGCAGTCCGAACATCGCCGCTGCAGTGGCTGTCGCGACACCGTGTTGGCCCGCACCGGTTTCGGCTATGATCCGCGGTTTCTTCATCCGTAAGGCGAGAAGGACTTGCCCAATCGCATTGTTGATCTTGTGCGCGCCGGTATGGCAGAGGTCTTCGCGCTTAAGATAAATCTTGGCGCCGCCCAGCCTCTTGGTAAGCCGGTCGGCACGATACAAACTCGTGGGACGTCCCACGTACTGTTTCAGGTAGTACGCAAGCTCCTTCTGAAATCGGCGGTCCTTCTTCGCTTTGGCATACTCCTCCTCCAGCTCAAGCAGCGCGGGCATGAGAGTTTCAGGCACATACCGGCCGCCATAAGGTCCGAACCGGCCGTGGCTGTCGGGAAGTATCGGCATTCTCAATCACATCCTTCTCAAGACAATCTTCAGAAGTATAGTCGGGGCGATCAGATGGACACAAGCCTTGCCGCTTCAATAAACGCTTTCACCTTGGCTGGATCCTTTTTGCCTGGGCTCTTTTCGACGCCGCTGCTGACATCCACTCCATACGGACGCACCAGCGGGATTGCCTCGGCCACATTCGCCGGTGTCAAGCCACCTGCCAACAGGATAGGGGTAGACCGGGCAGCTTCTGCCGCCAATGTCCAATCCACCGTCTGACCAGTGCCGCCATAGGTCTGATCTGAAAAGGCATCGATGACGAACCCACGTACGTTCACCCGCCCTTGGAATTCAGCCAGAGCGAGAAACGTCCCGCGGTCCTTCAGCCGCAGGGCTTTCAGTGCCGGACGCCCAAGGTCCTGGCAATACAGCGCGGATTCATCCCCGTGCAGCTGGGCCAACGCGAACCCGCATTCATCCATGAGTGTTCGAACCGCGCCGGCGACTTCGTTAACGAACACTCCGATCGGCAGGACGAAATCACAAACCCAAGGGCATCCGCCCCAGCCGTCACCGCGACTTCCGCATCTTCGATGTTGGTGATCCCACAAATTTTTATTTTGACCATCGAATGTGTTCCAGAGACCTATGCCGACCCGGCACTTCGTGACGTGATGCCGAGCAACTCTCGGATCTTGTCGCCCGTATGTATTGCACGAATGAGCGATTCTCCGATCAACATCGCTTGAATACCTGCCTCTACAAGCCGCACCACGTCAGTGCGATCATGAATCCCGCTTTCGCTGACGATGAGCTTGTCGGGCGGGATCCTCTTAGCCAACCGAAAGGTCACACTGAGGTCGGTCGTGAATGTTTGCAGATCCCGATTGTTGATCCCGATCATTCTGGCGGTTGGAATCCATTCCAAGACGGTATCCAGTTGCCCCTCGTCATGGGTTTCGAACAGGATATCCATCCCGAGTTCGGTGGCCAGCGCATGGAAGTCCATCAATTGCCGACGCTCCAACGCGGCCACGATCAGCAACACGGCGTCGGCACCGTTCGCCCTTGCCTCGTAAAACTGCACCTCCCCCACCATGAATTCTTTATTGAGGGCAGGAATCGGCAGCGTGCGCTTGATCTCTGCCAGATATCGAAGGTCACCCTGGAAGAAATCCTTGTCCGTCAAGACGGAGACGGCTGATGCCCCATGCTCATGGTAGGTGCGTGCGAGGGCCAGGTGGTCGAATTTCTTCGAAAACTCGGGCCGTAAGAGTCCCAAGCTCGGTGAGGTCTTCTTCACTTCCGCGATCAATGCCGGACTTGTCGCAGTCCTGGTCGACTCAAGCGTCACGGCAAATCCCAGCGCTGGCGGCGCGTCGCGAATGGCCGCCTTGAGGCTTGCGAGATAGGAACGGCTCTGCTTATGCCTAAGTTCCGCTTTCTTATGCTCTAGAATCTGATCGAGAATCATGAGCAGTTACGCTTTTCTGGTATACGCACTAAGCCGATCCAGCTTCTCGGCAGCAGCCCCTGAATCGATCGCTCGTTGAGCGAGACGAAAGCCTTCCTTCAGTGTCTTTGCTTTCTGACCTACGACCATGGCAGGAGCGGCATTGAGGCACACGATGTCACGCTTCGGACCTTTCCTGCCCTGCAAGATGTCTTTGGTGATGCGTGCGTTGTCTTCCGGCGTGCCTCCTGCAAACTCTTTTCGTACCACACGATGCAGCTCGAACTCTTCCGGGGCCGTGAAATAGCTCGACACCACACCGCCCTTTCCTTCAGAAACCTTCGTCCGATCCGACAATGTGATTTCATCCAGCCCATCCATGCCATGAATGACGAAACAATGTTGCGACCCCAGTTCCAGCAAGACTCGTCCAAGAATTTCGGTCAACTTCGCATCATAGACACCCAGAACTTGATGCGTGGCACCAGCCGGGTTTGTCAAAGGCCCCAGCAGATTAAAGAGAGTACGGATCCCCATTTCCTGTCTTGGCCCGGCACAATGTTTCATCGCACCGTGGTAGAGCGGTGCGAACAAAAACCCGATACCGACTTCATCGATACAGTCCGCCACACGATCTGGCGTCAGGTCGATCTTGACACCAAGAGCGGTCAACACGTCCGCACTGCCAGATTTGGATGAGATGGAGCGATTGCCGTGCTTGGCCACGGTGATTCCGGCTCCGGCCACCACCAGCGCCGCGGTGGTGGAGATATTGAACGTGTGGGCCCCGTCACCGCCGGTTCCGCAGGTGTCAACCACAATTTGTGCACCGACCCTGATTCGGGTAGCTCGAGACCTCATGGCCTTTGCTGAACCGACGATTTCATCCACCGTTTCACCCTTTTGTCTGAGCCCCATAAGGTACGCGGCAATCTGAGCTGCGGTCGCCGCCCCATCCATGATCTCGGACATGACCGTTTCAGCCTCTTGTGCGGAAAGATCGGTTCGATCGGCCAATTTGGCGAGCGCTTCTCTGATCATGATCGTGAACCAGTATGAGTCGGCTAGAGTTTCAGAAAGTTCCGGAGCAGGTCTTTTCCGACGGTCGTGAGGATCGATTCCGGATGGAACTGGACTCCTTCGACGCCGAGCGTCTTATGACGGAGTCCCATGATCTCACCCTCAGCGGTCTCCGCCGAAATCTCGAAGCAGTCAGGGAGCTTCGCACGATTCACGATCAATGAATGGTACCGCGTCGCTTCAAATGGATTGGGCAATGATCGGTAGACCGTTTTGCCATCATGCTTGATCTGTGATGTCTTCCCATGCATCAAGCGTGGAGCACGGATGACCTCTCCGCCATAGGCGACGGCCAGCGACTGGTGCCCCAAGCAAACACCAAGAATCGGAATCTTGCCTCCAAACTTGCGGATTACGTCGACCGAGATACCGGCTTCTTTTGGCGTACAAGGACCAGGGGAAATCACGATCCGGCTGGGACGCAGATCGGCAATCTGACTGAGAGCAATTTTGTCGTTACGATAGACCTGAACATCTTCACCCAACTCTCCAAAATACTGCACTAAGTTGTAGGTAAAGGAATCGTAGTTGTCGATGACCAACAGCATGGGCAAATCTAGTTTTCAGCGGTCAGCGCTCAGCATTCGCTTATTAGAATCTTGGTCTTTCAGGACTGGCACCTAGTTGATGGCTGAAAGCTGAGCGCTACCTCATTCCAGTCCCTGCTCCGCCAGTTCAATTGCCTTCATCATTGCGCGAGCTTTGTTGCACGTTTCTTCATACTCATGTTCTGGATTGGAATCGGCAACGATGCCGGCTCCAGCCTGAATGAAGGCCCGATGACGCGAAACCACCACCGTTCGAATGTTGATGCACATGTCCATATTACCCGAAAAGCTGATGTAGCCTACCGCGCCGGCATAGGGACCGCGCTTGGTCGGTTCAAGTTCTTCAATGATCTCCATCGCTCTAATTTTAGGGGCTCCGGAAACTGTTCCGGCCGGGAAGCAGGCCTTCAGTACATCGTACACGGTCTTCGAATGATCCAGTTTTCCGGTAACGTTCGATACCATATGCATCACATGGGAGTACCGCTCCACATTCATCATGGATTCCACTTGAACTGATCCCCGCTCGGCCACTCGGCCGATATCATTGCGCCCTAAATCAACCAGCATGATGTGCTCAGCCCGTTCCTTGGTATCCGCTAAGAGACGGCGCTCAAGCTGTGCATCTTCCTCAGCCGTTGCACCCCGGCGCCGCGTCCCCGCGATCGGACGTAGCGAGACACATCCATCCTCGCAACGCACGAGGATTTCTGGAGACGAGCCAACGAGTTCGACCCCGGCAATACGCAAGTAATACATGTACGGTGATGGATTCACGAGGCGTAATGCACGGTAGAGCTGGAACGGCGGTGTTTGTAAATTCGTTTCCCATCGCTGAGACACCACACACTGGAAGATGTCCCCTGCCTTGATATATTCTTGGGTACGGAAGACCATCTTTTCAAAATCCGCCTTGCTCATATTCGGCGTAAAGCGGATAGGAGACCGCCGTCGCTTCAGCTTGATCTGCCGAAGGGGTCGGCGGAGCAAGGCGATCATCTTTTCGATCCTGGCTGTTGCCTCATGATAGGCCGAACGGACGTCACGTTCCGACAAAGATTTCACGTGTGCGTTGGCCACCACTTTGATTTTCTGCGAAATGTTATCGAAAATGAGCGACGTTTCGGTCAAGAGAAACGCAAAGTTCGGAAGGCCGAGGTGATCCTTCCCCCTGGACGGAACATCCTCGAATGTTTTCACCATGTCATAACCGAGATAGCCCACGGCTCCGCCCACGAACCGAGGCAGGCCCGGAACAGTTACAGGACGATACGTGTCCATCAGTTCTCGCAGGCGATCCAGCGGAGCTCCCTGACTGGGAATACGGCGACTGCGCTTCCCCTTCTTGACGCAGAGATCACCGCGATCCTCGAACATGACGATGGGAGACCCGCTCCCGAGAAACGAGTAGCGCGCCCACTTTTCCCCTCCCTGCACGCTTTCCAGCAGATAGGCCGACGGGCCATGGTCGATCTTGGCAAACGCCGAAACCGGCGTGTCATGATCCGCCAGGATTTCGCGGTACAACGGAA
>JACPZN010000123.1 GCA_016195505.1 Nitrospirota bacterium
CAAACTGATCTCTAGCCGATGAGGCTTTCGAACGAGTGCGAGGGGTCTGAAAAATCATGTGGTGGCTTTGCTATCGGTCGCTCGGCGCGGCATGCGGCTGAATACGATTGTCGTATTGCTCGATGAACGCCGGCATGTTCGCACATGGGTTAACCCAGAATGCGACTGCAATCTCGCCTGCCTCTCATACCGCCCACTGAGGGTACAACGTGTTCACACGGATTTGCTCCTCACTTGTCCGCGTGGTTGGACGTCGCTGCGGCACGCTTGACCGTCTCGCTTTTGTACTCGTCAGACTGGCCGACGAAGTGGATCGGTTCCTCGCCTCGGAGATGGGCGGGCCGGAGGATGTAGGTGCCATACACACTTTTGGTCCAAATCGCCTGGGCCGTTTCGGAGTTTCCCCCTGAAAACGCGTATCCCAGGCCACCGACGACACTGCCTGCGACGGCAAATGCGCTTTTGCCGGCACAATAGGGAATCGTCAGCAGCCAACTGGCTACTTGTATCCCGGTACTATCTGAAGCGTCCGAGCTGGATGCTTGATCTTGTGCGAAGGTCACTCCAGCTGGGATCATAGTCAAACCCATGACGGTCACGATCAGGACGAACGCGATGGATCGGCTCCATGGTGTTCGCTGATGCGTGGCCGGGGCGACAGGGTCTTGTACAATTCCGGTTTCTCCCACAGGTCGTTCGTTCATGGCGCACCTCCTCATGGAATGGTCATGATGGATCATCCACTCGCAAGATCGTAATCTTCATGCGCAGGGCCTTTCCGGCCAACGGATGATTGTAATCCAGCACCGCGGACCGCTCTGACAACCGGGTCACGATGGCCTCCCGACCGGCGCGGTCCGCGAGGACGTCTCCTTCCTGAGTCCCGGGTGGCAGCTCGCTCTTCGGGACGGTGGTCTGTTTCTTCGCATCATAGGGGCCAAAGACGTCGTCGCCCGCCAGGTCGACGTTCGTTTTATCGCCGGGCTTCATCCCCGTGACCGCCCGCTCCAGAGTCGGCGGCAGTTGATGTCGGCCCTGGACGAATTGGCCGATCTTTCGAACTTCGACCCCCGCTGTGCCGGGAGCGGTAATCTGAGAAAAGTACGTGACGTTCGAGCCATCGATGATGCGTGAGGATTCCGCGCCGGCGTTGTGTGTCCCGAGAAGCCCCAGGCACCCAAGTCCGGTTACCATGGCCACGATGCCCGCCATATTCCGGCGGGAGAATCCTCTAGTTCTGCGAGGGCATGCAGTCTCGTTATGAGCAACCACTCCGTATTCCCTCGTCTGTGACCTCATCACGGAATTGGGTCGGTTCGGACAGGGGAAGGGGGCTCGGTAATTTTCGTGATCTTGGTGATTTTCCCGCTCAAGTCGACCTCTATCCTGACCCGATCGCCCTTGGCGACCTGCTCCTTTTTCAAGAGGTTGGAATTGGACAGCGCGAGCGCCCAGGTTTGTCCTTCCATCGTCTGGAAGGTGATTGTCCGCTGGGCTTGATCAATACCGACAATGGCACCAGCAAACGTGGTGGCGGCTTCACCGGTAAGGACAGCCACGACTGTCGTCCAGAGCAGATAGATCGTTGTGAGTACGAACATCGTCTTGAAACATATCTCGTGCAACGTTCAGGTGTCCCATTTTCTGCGCGGCCTGACCAGTATGAAGGGTACAGGAGGCAGCCATCGCGCCAGGATCGACTGAGAAGCGGGTGGGCGGCTCTGATGGCGCCGGTATATCATGTTCGGGGGGACTGGAAGCTTCGGCGGAGCCGAACGTGTTTGCAGCCTGGATCAATTGTTGTGCATCGTCGCGCATCTCATCAAGGTCTGCGCTTCGGTAGCAATGGGTATAGGTACGCCACAGATCCATGACGCTGCCTCTGTCAGATAGGGATTGCAGGGATTGTTTGCTTTTGTCGCATCCGCTGAGAGTCATCAGGATGATCAGCAGGAACGTGAGCTCCCAGCATATCTCTCGACGCATAAGACCACTTGCTCCTTGATCCGATCCTCACCCCTGCCGGTTCAATTGATGATGGAGTGTTCACCTCCCTCGTTTACGCATGGACTGATTGTTGAACCGCTGCAGCAAGGATTTCCAGGAGCATGGTGAAATCATTTCCCTTCCGAACCCACGCGAAGGCGTCCCGATCTAGTGCTTCGTGCGCCATATTGTCCTGTTCTGCAGAGTAGACCACAACAGGAATTCCGGGCCATCTCGCGCGGGAGAGAGAGAGAAACTCTAAGCCGTCCATTTTGGGCATATGGTAGTCGGTCAGCACAGCGTCAATGGAATGTTTTTCCATCTGTTCCAAGGCTTCCAACCCGTTCGTTGCCCCATAGACCATGTATCCGGCGCTGACGAGCCTGACGGAGAGTAGATAGCGCAAATCGCGATCATCCTCGACGACCAACAGGCTTTTGTTGTTCCGCTCCATACAGTTCGTGCCTCCTTTCCGGTTATCCCCTCAAGGAACAGCAGCGAGCGGGTCCCCAGAAGGGATGTCCGTCGAATAAAAATTAGACGGGACCGACGATGGAGGATCAGAGCAAACAGTAGACCGCGCTGCGCCAAAGGCATTCAGCGGCAGAGATTCTATTGAGAATCAAAGCGATGGCCGGTTGGATAGCGGCGGTATCGAGTGCGGAGATTCAAGAAAGTATGGGAACAAGTTGTCGCGGGGGTCAGAAGATATCAC
>JACPZN010000124.1 GCA_016195505.1 Nitrospirota bacterium
CGCAAGCGGTCAGGAGGAGAAGAATTTAGAGTTGCGAGGGCATGTGCGCAGGGTCGGTCACGGTCACCACGCCGCGCATGATGGGATGGATACGGCAGTGATAAATATATTTTCCGGGCGGCAAGCTTGGAATGATGAATTGACCTTCCGGTGGGATCGCTCCGGAATCGAACAAGCAGGGGTTCCCATCCTCGACACAACCCTTATGCGTGACGGTGTGATGAGTCGGTGTGGGGTTATCCCATCGAATGGGATTCCCGCTGGCGACAGTGGCGGTAACCGGAATGTAATACGGGGAACCGTCCTCGATGATGATCTGCGTGTAGGGCAGAGTTGCTGTGATCGGCCAAGCCAGACCAATCACCACCAATCCAATAAAGACTGTCATCAACCATTTCACTGCAGCAGTACTCCTCTTTAAGCTGCCCTAACCTAAGATCCAACAAAGAAGCAGAGGATTCAGCGTTCATCTATCTCGTGCTGTCTATCTTATCATGGGTTTGGGGTTTGCCTAACTAGGCCTTAGCATGGCCGAAGTGGGAGGCTGTAGGCCGGCGGCGGTTAAGGTATTGGCAGAATCTTGGGCGATGGGAGCTCACTGGCTGGTGAAAACGTCCAGAAAATGTGGCGGTTGCAAGAGGCTATTCGTTCATGCTAGATGGAGGTCGCCGCGCCACAGGGGAAGCGTTGCAGACGATATAGGAGGAATTGGAATGGCGAAGCATAAGAAGAAGGCCGAAAGAAAAAGATCGTCGGGAAAGAAGAAAGCGTCAACGTCATCGAAGAAGACGTCGACCAAGAAGACGGTGAAGAAGCGCGCGACCGTGAAGCGGTCCAAGCCGGCCCCTAAGAAAAAAGCTGCCAGGAAGGTGGTCAAGAAGTCCGCAAAGAAAGTTGCCCCCAAGAAATCTACCCCCAAAGTCAGCCGGTCAGTGGCTCCAGTTAAGAAAGCGGGTCCTCAGGAAGAAGCGGCGCCCCGTAAAGCGGTGGCTGCCAAGCCGGCCGTTCCGGTCGAGCCGAATGAGACCGATATTGAAGAGGAGATTGTCCCCGAAGAATTGGAGATGGAAGGCGAGATCGAGGAAGACGTGCAGGAAGAGTTGGACCTCGATGCCGATGACGACAGTGACGGTCTTATTGAAAAGTCCGAAGATCTGTTAGACGACCACGACGACTATCGGAACAACTAACTCCCGGGCGGCCTTGAGCTTGTTCCGTGCCGGCCAGCGCAGTATGACCTGCCCCTTATCGTTGACAGGCCCTTGACAGCGCTCGTGGATGAGCGCTCCACAAATCAGCCGTCTATTCACGCCACGACGATGAGCCATTTTCTCTTCACCGCCGCAACATTGCGCGAGCGCAGTTCGCCGGAGAGTGCCGAGCTGCAACTCGGCCACGGACTCTGGGGCTGTTGCACCCCGCTGATCCAGCAAAATCTCTCACAGTATCTCACCCCACATTCCTGCGGACTGGTCTATGTGCTCAAGGTCGGCATCTGCGTCGAGTTTCGCATTCTCACGGCCGTGCTCCCGCTTCAGCAGATGGACGAATTTCTCCACGATGACCTGAAGATGGAAGCTCGATTCGGGTTTGTTCGAGTGGCCGTGACCAGACGGTGGGTTTCGTCACCGCAAGAAAGTCATGTGCTGTTGCAAGAGGTCTTGCAGATTCCCGATCAGGCCGAGTTGACGCGCCGGCTGAGCCTGGGGATGCATCGGTTGACCGACGGTGAGTATCAGGCCATTGTTGAACGGTTGGGGGCCGGTGTTCCCACCGGCTAGACGTGCTTGCCGGTCATCAACGCGCGCGCCTGGTCCATAGCATCGCTCTCTTTAACGATCAGGTTCAATTCTGTCCTGCGTTGGACAAACCTTGTCTTGCTCCCGGGCATCTCGTATAACGGCGTTCGTGCGTGGATATGGAAACGTGATGAAACAATGGGTCGCGAGCTCCTTGGCTCTGCTGCTTGGCTGGGCCGTCGTCGTCTCGGCTCAGGAAACGAGGGCCGCATGCACAGTGGAGGCATCCGAGAGTGGGAAGGGAGGGGCACTTGTCACGCATCTGGCATCGAGCTGCACGTCGGCTGAGCGGGAAGCCCACGCGGTCGGCAGCGCGGCGATTATGGAAGCGGTGGCGAAAGGGCGGCCGGTCGATCTCGTCGGCGTGATTGTCCGTGGCGATCTGCTCTTCGACAGCCTGGCTGTGCAAACGACCCAATCAGCGAAAGGGCTTACGTCCGAACAACAGGCGGCCTTGAATCAGCTTCATGTGGAGGAACTGCGGCTCGTCCGCGAGGCGGTGACGATTCGCGATTCGGTGGTGTTGGGGGCAGTGCGTCATCGGTCCGCCAGGGGCACGCTCCAGTTCGAAGGGCCTATCGACTTTCATAGGACGACATTCAAAGGTGGAGTGGATCTCTCGCGTTCGGTGTTCCAGGGCGGGGTCGAGCTTTCCGGAGCCACGTTTGAGAAAGAAGCCTACTTTGTCCAGGGGGAGTTCGCCCACGCAGTAGGGTGCCAGGAAACGAAGTTTGGTCCCCATACAAGATTTCATCGTTCCACGTTTCGAGGTCCAGTCGATTGTGCGGACGCGCTCTTCGACGGCCTGGCGGAGTTTCTTGAGACAAGTTTTGATCAACCCATTTCCTTCGAGCGGGCGCGATTCGGTCTGGGAACGGGGTTTTCAGGGAGCCGATTCAAGCAACGTGCTGATTTTTCTGAGGCCATTTTTAGTCGTGAAGCCTTCTTTGGGTTTTCAGTGTTTGAGGGCGAGACTGTATTCGCGAATGCCCAGTTTCTGGGCCGTGCTGATTTTTCAGACGCAGAGTTCAAGAAGCCGGACGATCTCGCGAAAGTGCGATTCGATCAACCGCCTCTCTTCACTCGAATAAAGCGGGTCGTTCAGGATCAGCCGACCGATTTCCTGAAGTCCTCGGCAAGCCAGTATACCGTGACGCTATTGCTTCTCCTCATGGCAGCCGTCCTGGTGGCGTACGCTCTGAA
>JACPZN010000134.1 GCA_016195505.1 Nitrospirota bacterium
ATGCGCGCAGTTGGAGACTGGAACGGGCCACCCTTAGAAGGACGAAGGTGCGTTACGGATTATCGGGCGCCCACTTCGCTGCCACCCGCCGTTTCAAAACTGTTCTTGTGGGTGGAGGAATGATGAGATGAAAGCCGTACTGTTTCGTCAACATGGCGGGCCGGACAAACTGTCCTACGAAGAGCTGCCGACGCCGCAGATCGGTTCGCAGGAGGTTTTGGTCCGGGTCAAAGCCTGTGCACTGAACCATCTCGACATCTGGACCAGGCAAGGCAATCCTGCCTATCCGATGCCGATGCCGCATGTGTCAGGGTCGGATGTGTCGGGGCTTGTCGAGCAAGTCGGTGCGCAGGTCGAAGGCGTCACGGTCGGGCAGCGCGTTTTTGTTTCGCCGGGGATCAGTTGCTGGACATGCGACCAGTGTCTCGCGGGGCGAGACAATATGTGCCGAACCTTTAACCTTCTTGGTGCGATGAGGCACGGCGGCTATGCGGAATATGTAAAGGTGCCGTTTCGCAACGTGCTGCCGATGCCGGAGAATCTGAGCTTTGAGCACGCGGCTGCGTTTCCGCTCGTCTCGGTCACGGCGTCGCATATGCTGTTTGCCTTGGCGGGACTCCAGCACGGGGAAACCGTCCTTATTATGGGGGCGGGTAGCGGAGTCGGGATGATGGCTGTTCAAATGGCCAAACTCGCTGGTGCTCGGGTCATGACGACCGTCGGCTCGGACGACAAGATTCCGAAAGCCGTGATCTTGGGCGCCGATGCGGTCATCAACCACGCCAAGGAAAAGGTTGCGGAGCGGGTCAAGTTGCTCACCGAAGGGCACGGAGCCGATGTGGTGATCGAACACATCGGTCCCGAGGTCTGGGACAGTTGCCTCGCGTCTCTCACGAAGGGCGGTCGTTTGATCACTTGTGGCGCGACGACCGGCGGAGACGTGAAACTGAATCTGCGCTATGTGTTTTCCCACCAGCTGACGATCAAGGGGTCCTACATGGGGACGCGGGCGGAACTTGTGAAAGCGGCGGAACTCATGGGCCGGGGGCGATTGATTGCCGTCATCGATCGCACGTTTCCGCTTCAGGAGGCTCGCGCCGCACAGGAACTGATGTTAAGTCGACGGTTTTTCGGTAAGATCGTATTGACTGTGTGAGGAATGTGGAACGTCACCCATATCGCTCCTCTGCTCCCGGAGTGCGCACACAAGATCAATCAGATTGTGAAATAGCGGGCGGTGCTCCCTCCATGGGCGCAGTAGGTTCGATATGGGCCCCATTCCTAAGAAGAGCAGGATGTCGGGGTCATTCAGAGAAGTGAGCGAGCGTGGCCGGCGCTCTTTCTCAGTTATTGTTCAACGAGGAAAGGAGAGAAGCATGTCCACAGTTGCTCAAGTCATGACGAAGCGTCCGAAGTCCATTGGACCCAAAACGTCGATCGCCAGTGCAGCCAAAACGATGCGCACAGCGCGTGTAGGGTCCTTATTTGTGAAGAAGGGAAAGCAATTGGTCGGGATCGTAACGGATACCGACATTGTCCGGCGGGCCGTCGCGACCGGCAAGCCGCTGGGAAAATTCACCGTTGAGAAGATTATGACGACTCCGATTTGCACCATCGAGGGAAACCGGTCCGTTGACGATGCCCAGGACATGATGGGCGACCTTGGGGTGCGCCATCTGGCGGTGACGGAGGGCGGGGCCATTATGGGCGTGATTTCCGTGCGCGATCTGCTGTTGTTCTATAAACGCTATGCCCAATCGAAGATTTTGACGGAGGTGCAGTATTCGGAGCCGAAAATTATGCAGGATTGAGGAAGAGCTGTCAGCTTATCCTACTTCGTGAGTTCTTTAACCAGGTGGCCGAGTTCCGGAAGGATCAGTTTCTCCATCGCCAGTCGCACGGCGTTTTCGGAACCCGGTGTTGAGAAGAGGACGCGGCCCTTGATGATACCCGCGGTGGCGCGGCTCATGATCGCCGGTGAGCCAATCTCTTGATAGGTCAGATACCGGAACACCTCACCGAATCCATCCAGCCGTTTCTCTAACATTGCGTCGACAGCCTCGAACGTCGAATCCCTCCGGGAAATTCCTGTCCCGCCGTTGATGATGATGGCCTGAACGTTCTTGTTCGTAACGGCCTTCTTGACGGCAGCCGTGATCTTTTTGGGCTCGTCTTTTACGAGGTGATATGCGGCGACTGTGTGGCCGGCATCTTTGAGCATGTGCATGATGC
>JACPZN010000135.1 GCA_016195505.1 Nitrospirota bacterium
AAGCTTGGACTCAAGACTTTATTGCTTCCACCGTGGCGCGATATCGATACCCTCGACGATCTTCAAGCCCTCATCGACGCAAGCACCCTGGATGCTAAGAAGCCCAAGAACGAGCAATCGTTTTCAAATCGCACCTCTGGTGCATTACAGCTTATCGCCAAACGGCTGCGGTCAAGAGCATAATAGGCCCGTAATTTCGAACCGAGGGGACCATCATGAACCAACAAGTCGCACTCATCACCGGCGGAGCCAAAGGCATCGGGCGCGGGATAGCCCTCGACCTCGCCGCTCAGCACTGGAAGATTGCGTTCTGCTATCGAACCAGCGAAGCGGAGGCACAAAAGACCGCTCTCGCCATCACGGAACGAGGCGGGCAGGCGCTCGCCCTTCGCTGCGATGTCTCAGACCCGACAGCGGCCAAAGCTCTCGTCTCGCAGGTCGAAAAAGAGTGGGGACGGATTGACGCCCTCATCAACGGAGCCGGCCCCTATCATCGGATCAATCTGTTCGAAGAGACCGTCGAGGGTTGGAACAAGATGTTCGACGGCAATCTGCATCCCATCTTCTATCTCGCCCAAGCCGTCGCTCCAGGCATGAAGGCTCGCAAGTCCGGTCGCATTATCAACTTCAGCATGGCTAACGCCGATCAGATGATTTCCCAACCAGACGTGACGGCCCACTACATCGCCAAAGCCGGCGTGTTGATCTTGACACGAACACTTGCCAAGTTGCTCGCTCCCCACGGCATCACCGTGAACGCCGTTTCGCCTGGCTTCATCGACTCGGGGAGCGCACCGCCGGAAGAACTCGCCGGCATGACCAAACGCATCCCCGCCGGATACATTGGAACCGTCGATGATACAGTCGCGGCTGTCCGCTATCTCCTCAGCGACGAGGCGCGTTATGTCAACGGGGCGAATATTCAGATCAGTGGGGCATGGGGGATATGATGAGGCGAGGCAAGAGCGTTGACCTCAGTTGCTCGCGCATCGCGCACGCAAGAAATAATTCGATCAAAGCGCAAAGGGCGGTGCTCGGTGCATGCGCGCAGGTGAGGTCAACACCCTTACCTCGCAGGAGGGAGTGACGTGAGGACAGGACAGAAGAGCACTCAATGTCAGGAGGGCCATTCATGAAATCAGAGCAAGAGCGCGAAGTGCGCCGGCGATTTGTTCAGGCCTTGCAACACAAGCATCTGACCTGCGCCAATCCAGGCTGCGGCGGGCCGATGGGCGTCACCGACCATACCCCCCATCTCGCCCGTATCAAAGCCTACGAAGCCGAATGCGAACGGTGTCATTCAAAAGAGCAGATTACAGGCAAAGAGCAGACGACTCCAGCGTGGGACAGCGCCTCGATCACGATGATGGCCGAGGTCCACTTGCTCCATGACCAACCAACCTGCCCTTTTGACGACACCCCCATCACGTTCACCTCCCTGCCCAATCCTCGCCGGAAAGCCCGCTACCGCCTCTCCTGCTTCTACTGCGGCCGGCATACCGAAATGAACTGGCCTCCTCCGGAGGCGAAACGGTGAGGGGTATCGTTCGGTAATCCTCCGCGCGAACGATTAAAGCTGATTCTCAGCTATGCCGTGATGGCTTTTCTGATAAAGTCGGCGAGCCGACGGAAGTAGGCTCCGCCTCCCACCTGATAGGTGTTGTTATGATCGGCCCCTTGGATCACATACCATTCCTTTGGCGGTTTCGCCGCGTCAAAGACCTGGCGCCCCAATTCAATGGGGATAATGTCGTCCTTGTCCCCATGAATGATCAGCTTTGGCAACGACAGTTGGGGCAGGCGATCGATCAGCCGGAACTCCGCCCCCAGTAACCAGTGCACCGGCAGTCCGCCGTAGTGAAACTTCGCGACCGCTTCAACGGAGGGAAACGATGATTCGAGAATCAATGCGGCAGCGGGTTTTCGTGCAGCAAGTTCCCCCGCCACCGAAGCACCGAGCGATCTCCCGAACGGAACGATCCGTTCGGGACGTATCTTCCTGATTCGCGTCAGGTAGTCGTAGGCTCCGAGCGCGTCCTGATAGAGCCCGTCCTCGCTGGGACGGACGGCCTGGCTTTTTCCATATCCTCGGTAGTCGAACAAGAAGACCGACAAGCCCAATTGGTAGAGGAGCTTCAGATTCTCGAGACGGTTGATGACATTACCGGCATTGCCATGGCACCAGAGGATGACCGGACGATCGGCTGCCGCTTCGACATACCAACCAAACAACCGCGCACCATCAGCAGCCTGAAACCAAATATCCTCAAGCGGCAATCCACTGAGCTTTGCCCAATCCCGGTCCTGCCATGGTTCGGGATGATAGACGAAGAATTGGTCGAGAAGGCTCACCGAGGGAGAATAGCCGAACCCATCCAGAGAAGGAAGGGCAAGACTGCTGAGGGCAAGACAGTTCCAATTCGATAGGGGGCGAGAAGAATTCACTTGTCTCAACTCCGCGACTCCGCTATAAAACCCGCGTTAGCGTTCCTTGCAGCGTTGCGTAATGCGAGAGGCCCACCATGGCAGTAAGAATCGTAACGACGATTTGCGGGCTTTATGCATTGCTTATCTTGTCGGGATGTTCAATCGCGATGGCGCTTAGTGGGCAGAAGGAGCCGAACTTTGACTACATCACAGTCGGGGCACCTCGAAACCAAGTCGAAGCGGAGTTTGGTCAACCAACAGCAGCGCATGAACTGAATGAAGGGAAAAAAGAGGCCACATATGAGTACGAGATGGCAAATTCTCCCAATTCAGGACGTGCTTGGGTCAACTTCTATACTGACCTTGCTACTTTAGGACTGGCGGAGCCAATCCTGACGGTCATTGAACTCATTCAACCGCACGACGAAGAAACCAGAATCGTTTATGGACCGGACGGCAGAGTTCTTGAAATCCACGGCTATGCACCGCCGCCGATTTCGAAGGTCGTGATTGATGCCGAGGATTCGCAGGATAAGTACATTGAGCGCCGACGAAAATCTCAGCCGGTTCCTAAGGAACAGACGACTCCGCCAAGTCCTCAGTAGCGGCTGATGTGTCTTTGCTTTCCTGAAGTCTGAGTCAAAAGAACGCCTGTACGCTGAACAGCACATCGTTGTCGTGATCGCGATGGTTGTACTCAAGCTTCAGCGACCAATCCTGAGCCACGGTGTAACGTGACCCGATGAACCATCGAATATCGTCCGACTTCTCGCCCAACGGATATTTAAAATATGTCCCTGTTGCCATGAGTTTCCAGCGGTCGGTTATGTCGGCCAGCATCCCAACCGTTGCGCCACCGCCGACGCGATGCCGCTCTTGGTAGGCGGGGCTGTAATTCGCCTCGGCTTCTGCAAAAGCAAACAGGACTTCCCGCTTCAGCAACCGAGATTCCATGGCTCCCCCAATGCCTCCATTGACCAAGCCGTTGCTGCAGAATTGACAGCCGTTGTGGCGAATCGTCTGCATCCCAATGTTGACCTTCCATGAGGGGGCGTGAAAGACGGCATCAATCGGCGCGAGGGACAAGAGGTTGAGGAGCGTTGCCCGTTCAAGGCGTGTGTGATCGGCTCGATTGTAATGCCGAGCCGTGATGGACGCCATTTCAATCTGTGCATCGGGCGTATAGCCGACCTCCGGATCGAGCAAATCGTGATACCCTGCGCGCACCGTCACTTCCTCAAACGTATCGTTGTTCCGCCAACCGCCCCCTACACTGGCACGGGACGTCTTGTGCCCTAACTCCGGCTGTTTGGCGAAAGGCAGCACCGTGAACTCCTGAGACGGAATTCGGAGTTGGCTGCGGGCGGTCAGGACTGCCCGGTTGCGCTCCTTCAGTTCAGAAGGCGGCGCATCGGTCGTATCGATCCGATACCGCAGATAGTCGGAAGCAAGATCGAGCAAAAAGGCTTGCTGCGAAAGGTCCAATTGGGTGAAAGCCGGTGAGGTGAGCTCGCCGAGATCTTGTGTGATCCGATGCGCCAGCGCCCGTCCGGCGGCAGGCAAAGATTCGCGCTTTCGCCGGATCACGTTGCTGCGTGAAGGCCGATACACGATGTCAGACACCAATCCTGGTTTCGACACAATGAGTCGGACCGTGTCCGCCGGGACGGTCCAAATAACAAACTCGTCCGTCAGGTGCAAGGTGGGATCGGCATAGTCGAGAAGCGCCAAGAGATGATAGGAACAGTTCTCTTTGAAAAAGAAATAGTCAAAGTAGGCGTTTCCGAGTTCCCATGCATGCATCAGAAACCGACGCAATTGGGTCTCTGTGAGATTCAGGCGATATTCCCAGATATCCCGGTTTTCGATGTCCCGGTATTCCTGCACCTTCAAATAGTAGGGAATCGTCGAGAAGTATCCGCGGTACCCTCCGAAGATTCCGCGCAGGGGATAGGCAATGCCGGCGTCAGGAGGCACGTCGGCGGCATAGTTGATGGTGTACGCAAGAATCCTTGTCTGCTCGGTCTGGCCCTTCTGATCGACGCGAAACAGCGTATGGCCGAACATCGACGCCGGGTTGTTCAAAAACGCCGAGGGGAAGATCAGCGTAATTGAATGGACCTCGAAATCCTTATACCAGTGATCAAACCGATCGCAAGCGAGCGGTGGGAGACGCGTCGCATCGAACCCCAGTTGTTCTCTGAGCCAGTGATACCGCGCAACAAACGCGCATTGAGCCGGCTGTTGAGAGCGGCCGACCAATTCCGTCGAGAAGAACTGCGCGAGGGTCGATTCAAGTTCGGCGGCCGGATTGGTCTTGCCCTCCGTCGATAAAAAGAAGCCCGGATCGTCCTGCTCGCTCTCATAGCCTCCAAAGAGCCGCTTCCGATAGTGCAACAAGAGATGCCATTCCCGCTCGTCTGCGAGCTTCTCTTTCCGAGCCTCGTCGATCAGTTGCTGGAGATAGATCTCTCGATCAGGCTGTTGTCCATTTGCGGTCTGTGCTGTGAGAAAACTAGTGAAGAGGACGAGAAGGGGAAATAACACCGTGCGAGAGAAGAAACAACAAGGGCCCTGGCGTTTATGCCAGGACCCTCGATGTGACTTAACGAGTCGACAGTTGCGCGAGGACCGGGTGGCCCGCGATCGCATCATTCAGCGCCTTCACCAATGCCACCGGAGAAGCTTCCCCAGCCTGAACCAAGGATGTGTAACGCTCTTGGGTCATGGCAAAAAACGTCGCCTGGTGCTCTGCTGGCACGCCCATTAGGGACGCCAACGAGGCCAGGTGTTCGCCCTGCCCCTGGGCCATTTCGGCTGAGAGGGCTTCGAAGTTCAGCGACGCAAACATGGTCGTCTTATGCTCACCCATGACTTTCCCATCGTTGGTGCATCCGGAGGTGCCGCTGCTGATCCCGAACGTCTGGCTACCGAATGTACCGTTCGTGGTTGCCATCATCACCTGGGGGGCGATTTCCTTCTGGCCTTTGTAGTCCGCCCAGGCCAACTTACCCAAACCACACCCTGGGCCTGTGTCTGGATTCGCCGCCATCGCCAGACCTGCCTGCGTGCCGAACAGCACCGCGATAGACAGTAAGAGCGCTTTCTTCGACATAAGTCCTCCTCCATTAGAATTGATTAAATACCATGGCTACTACAAATTAACACTGATACGAAGTATAGCCTAATTTATTACGATTGTTTACAAAAACTTTTCACTGTTGAAAAAATTGTAGACTCGTGTTCTACCTAATAGCTTCGACTTTGGTCAAGACCGGATGTCCTGCCATTGCCTCATCCAGCGCCTTGATGAGAGCGGTCGGTGAAGTCTCTCCTCGGCTGGTAAGTTCGCGATACCGTTCTTGTGCCAGCGCAAAGAACACTTCTTGATGTTCTTTCGTCACGCCGAGCAGCGTCGCCAACGCAGTCAGATGTTCGCCTTGGCCACGTGCCATATCTCCTGCAAGATTCTCGAACGTGGCTGCCACAAAGACCTCTGTTTTGTGTTCTGCCCAAACTTTTCCATCATTCGTGCAGCCGGATGTCCCAAAACTAATCCCGAAAGTTTGGCTCCCAAAGGTTCCATTCGTCGTCGCCATGAATACTTGTGGAGCGATATCTTTTTGACGCTTAAAATCCCCCCAGGCGAGTTTGCCCAACCCACAGCCAGGACCAGTATCGGGGTTGGACGCCATGGCAATTCCTGCCTGACTAACAAACGCAAGAACCATAACCATCCCAGTTTTCCATACGTTCATCACCAGCACCTCCTTCTTGTATCTATTCACAGCATAACTTCTCACTTGCCACCTTATAGCCGAACTGATGGTCCTTGCCAAGAAAAATGTCGCTGTCATCTATACCACCATGTGAAGCTCAGCTCTATTTGACAAGGAAATAAGACGTGGTTTTACTTCTGCATTGCAGAGAAGCAGGAATCCAAGGCCTCGCGGAAGTTTAAAACGTTTCGGACCAGCCGATCCTGGATTAAAGAGCAGCGTGTCGCCTAACCATTCACTTTTGGGTTGATGCGTGTGACCAAAAATGCAGATGTCAGGTTGTTCCCGACCCAAAAAGGCTCGCCCGTCTTTGGTGAGCTTTCCACCTGCATACAGGATATGACGAATGGCGATCCGCAGGCCGGCCAGCTCGATAATGGTTTCCGTTGGGAATCCACTCTGTTCGAACCCATCGACATTGCCGGAGACGGCCGTCACAGGAGCAATAATCTGAAGTTGCTCGATGACGAATGGTTTGCCGATATCACCGGCGTGAAGAATGTGATCGACGCCTCGAAAATGCCGCGCGATCGCCGGATCGAACAGGCCGTGGGTATCGGCAATAACGCCGATGCGGATCGCGCGTGAGCGGCTCAAGGATTCACAACCGGTTGAACCCCCAATGACTCTCGGACTTTGGCCCAGTCGAAGGTAAAGGGCTCAGGGGTTTTCTTCGGCATGGCTGCGAGCTCGGTTTTCAATCGTTCGGCCCGTCCGGCGCTCATCGGATGAGTAGAGAGCCATTCCACACGCCCCTCGTCTTTTTCCGACAACCGCTGAAAGAATGTGATCATGCCGGAAGGATCGATCTTCGCCCGAATGAGCAGTTGCAGCCCGGTTAGATCCGCTTCGGTCTCCTGTTCTCGGCCGAACTTTAGGGTCAGCAACTCGACGCCGAGCTGTTTCATGAGACCAACCATCCCCTGCTGGTCTCCCAGCACGATCGACACCACGGCCACAAGACCGAGCTGCTTCACAATCCGCTCAAGACCATGCCGCTGCAGCACATGGTTCAGCTCATGGCCTAGCACTCCCGCCACTTCTTCACCGCTTTCCGCTTTTTTCATCAAGCCGGTAAAGACGACGACGTAGCCGCCGGGCAGGGCGAAGGCATTTACGACGTCGCTCTTCACGACGGACACTTCAAACTTATAGGGGTTGTTGGGAATCTGCTCGATGAGGCGATGGGTCATTTCCTCGACAGCCGCTACCCCGACCCCTTTTTTCATGGCTTCCTGATGTGAAAGAAAATCCCGATAAGCTGACTCGCCCAGCTTCTGCTCCCATTCCACCGGAATTCGGTCGACGGCGAGCTCCACCAGGAGATCGGCTCCGAACCAAAGTCCCAACACTATGGCCAGCATGGTTCCCCCCACGATGCTCCACATCGCCCGGTGCCGGTATCGCACCTGACGGACGCGTTCCGCCGCTCGTTCAAGCGGGGCGTTCAAATGATCCGGTGCCGCTTGGCGAAACGCACGAATCACGTCAGCGTTCTTGAGATAGAGCGTCCGCTCCCCTGTTGGTCCAGCCCATTTCACCACGAGCTGGTCATGATCCAGTCCGCCTGCTGAGACCGTCAGATCAGAAAATAGGACGGATTCCGACCGGCTCTCGGTAGCCTCTGAAGCAAATGTGACTGTGAGCGCGTGTCCCTCGACTTGAACAAGACAAGGTGCGCCACTGGCAGGAAACTCGTCGCCGAAACAGAGGGCGTTGGAGATCACTTGAGTCATTGCACTATTGATGACTGACTCATTTGGCTAGCCCAATCCTTGTACGGATGCTCTAAGCGGCGGCCAACAAGGCCGCAGGCGAGAAAGAACCACAGGCAATATAGTATCCACCCGCCCACCCCGAGCTGCCAAGACAGCTCTCTCCTCGCGTGGGGTACGTTGAGGATTGTTCCGAGCCGAGAACGAAGCTTGGGAACTGGCGCGTCTTGGCGCGACTGGGTTGGGCGGGTGACAACGTAGGCGTTTTCAGCATCCGCTATTCGGAAACAGGGATGAACTGCCGTATCCATGCGCCAAAAGTGCCAGGATTGCGGCTTTGAATGTATACCAGTCCGGGCCCTCGGAACCGGCAGACAAACCCTTCACCGGAGGTGAAGCTGGCAACCCAGCCGGAGGTGGCTTTTTCGATGCTGTACGAGGTCGTGGAGGACCAAGCCACCAGGTGACTATTGTCCACGATGTATTCCTGGTCGGGCTTCAGCTCTATTTTGTGAATGGCCCCGAAGCTGTTCAAAACGAGCGTCCCCTTCCCACTGATTTTCAGGATGAAGAAACCCTCTCCTCCCAGCAGACCACGACTTAGGCCCTGCATCTTGCTTTCGATGACGATCGAGTCGGCGCCCGCGAGAAAGCCATCTTTCTGCACCATATACTCGTTCACACCATCTAGTTCCAAGATGACAATTTCACCTGGCACCGTCGGAGCCAGCAATGCTTCGCCGGGGCCGCGGCTGGCACGCAGCGTCTGGAAGAAGAACTTCTCCCCCGTCAGGAACTTTCTCGACAAGGCTCCCAGAAATCCGCCTTCCATCTTACTTTCAATATCGATAGTCGGTGAGCATGCCACCATCGCGCCAGACTCGGCTTTGATGCTCTCACCAGCAACCAATTCCACCCGCACCATGGGAAATGCTCCAGGATATAAGATTTCGCTCCTCATCTGTTTGTCTCCTTAGAAAACGGCTCTCGCATTTTCCATTTCACTCCTTATTCACACCTTTTCTTTTATCCCACCACCCATCCGTACACTCTGTGGCTCGGCTCCGGCCCTTCTTCCAGATAGCTCATCCTGAGTTGACCCAGAACATCCTGCTGCAACTCATTCCGTTTCGCCTTGGCATCGACACCAAACACCCGCGCCGCGTTCAGTCCAAAAATCTGTTCTTTCACCTGGCGCGTGAGTCGCTGGTACCGATGTTGCTCGAGCAGCTGATCCGGAATCTGGAATCGCCGGAACGCTTCGATCTGCCATTGCGGCGTGCCGTACCAGATGGAATCCGTCCCCCAGAGCACATGATCGACACCGAACGCTTCGATAATCTGCCCGAGCAAATGCGCGCAGACCGCCGGATGAGTGGTGACCAATTGCGCGAAGGTCGAACCAAGTTCCATATAGATATTGGAGATACCCGGCTCCTTCTGCTTGATGCGGCAGAATTCCGTGGTCCAAGGGATCTCGCCAGTCTTCGCTAGCACCACGTCTACCGAAGCCACCGTCCTGAGGCCCGAGTGATACACCAGAGAGTCAATGTCGGGAAAATCTTTGGCGGCCTTGATCAGATCTCTCGGATGGTTGT
>JACPZN010000133.1 GCA_016195505.1 Nitrospirota bacterium
GAAGAAGGTAGAGACTGAGGATTGGCTTCAGGTAAATGTGATCGATAGTCAAATGCATATGTAAACTGATGTTGTTCTTCTCCGTTCAACTTGAGCCATAACTGCTACTTCCTGCCTTAATCCGGTACATAGCGATTCAATTCAGGCTCAATAGTTGAGACGAATCGAAGCAGCCGTTGATCGACGATGTCTTCGGTTTCGCCCGGGCCGACGAGCGAGGCGATTCGCACGAGCGCCCCATCGGTCCTCCCTCGGGACAAGGCATCCCAGAACAAGAATAATTTGACGAGATATTCATTGCTAAGAATCCGATCACGTTGTTTA
This sequence comes from Nitrospirota bacterium, assembly GCA_016195505.1. GTDB lineage: Bacteria > Nitrospirota > Nitrospiria > Nitrospirales > Nitrospiraceae > Nitrospira_D. The sequence goes on from JACPZN010000133.1 coordinate 325, forward strand.
AACCAGTACAACACGACTTGTTTCTGGCTGTCCTTTTGGATCAATGCGCGATTAACATGCAGCGGCCGAACCATCCCGCCGCTAGCCGGCAGGTCCATGGCATTAATGGAATTGATTTCCCACCCACCGCCCGGAAGACAGCTTTGAGGAGAGTGGGCTGACTGCCCCTTTCGCTGTGACTGATAATACGCCGCATATAGATTCACTGGCTGCCCGTAGCCGAATCGAAAATCAGCCAACACATAGTCGTCAAACCGAAGCGCATCGATGTACTGCTTTTCCAATGAATGTGAGATGCCCTGCCAGCCATCAAGCTGCATGGGAAAATCCACAAATACGGCTCGGGACGGCGAAACCTCTTCGCGATCCACCAGAAGCATCGAAGCGAAGGCCATGGGAAGGAGAAGAGCCACGCTGCAGAGATAGGCGGGGTTCGGGAACAGCCTGGGAGCAATTGATGGTCGGAGGTTGGAGCCCTGACGAGAGGCCGTGCTTAAGGGTGAGAGAGCATTGTGAACTTGGTGGCCGACAGCAGGGGAAATAGAATGAGATGGAACCACCCAGGTAAATCGCGAGAGAACAGACGATCGATCGCCCGTTGTCCCAATCTTGGCCAATATCCACATTTCTAGAATCAGCAACCCCAAACTCGCCATAAACAACACCCAGCCTTCGAAGAGATGGTAAAACCCTTCGGCTGCCCCTTGCCCGTATCGTTCGACCAGGACTCCGATCATCCCGATGCGGAAACCGTTCACGACAACAGAGATTGGAATCGATGAGAGAACGAGGATCACTCGCTTCCACATCAGATCTTTGAAGAGATAGGCGCAGAGCAGCGCAAGGGATGTCAGGGGAAGTAAGTATCGTATACCGCTGCAGGCTTCGACCACTTGAAGTTGGACGGCTCCTAGATCGATCACATTGCCATCGCGAAACGCCGTCACCACAACAAGCTGCAAGCAGCCCACGCCGAGAGCCGAGGACCATAATTGTAGTTGACTCGACAAACTGGCATACAAGAAAACCGGCAATGGGATACTGGTCAACAGGTAGGAAAGAGGAAATGCGATTGCCCTTGCCCGATGGACTCCGATGGAGGCGACGACCAGTCCCACAATGACCATCCAGAGCGAAAAATGCTGCAGGACATACAATGTGGCAAGCTCCCCGATCCAATAGAGGAAGAGCCCTCCTAAAATTACGGCAAGGCCCCACCACGACTTCTCGGAACCAGCTTCAGCGATGCGCGTCCGTGCCTGCCAGATCAGGAACAAACTGATCAATGGAACGAATATGCCATGGCTATAATCTTCACTCCCGGTCCAGTACTCGAATAGAAATGCAAGGCTGTCGCCATACAGATAACCCAGTGAGGCTGTGGCGAATACCACGGTGCAGACTATGAACAGCTTGTTACTCATGAGAAATGCTCAGATGTGACAAGGGTCGAGAGCCGGCTGACTGCGCAGTGGAACAGGACAACGACAAACCGACCGTATTTTGCCTGTACCCCCCGAACTCCTCGTTATTCCCGACTCCTTAAACATATTCCTCATAAAGAACGGGCTTGATACCTCCTACTGAGGTACCAAGCCCTGATTTATTCGTCCGAATGAAACGTCTTGTCGTCTATGCCTGAGGCCACTTGAGGTTTCGTAATCCTCCGGCACCGAGACCAACCAGCGAGATGAGCCCTGCACCGAACAGGATGACAGCCGCCGGCAACGGCACTGCGGTCAAACTATTCAGTGCCCCTCGAATGGTGACCACATTCCCATCACTGTTCTCGAACATGAGACGCCATCTGGTGGCTGTGAGGGATGAAAGGCTTGGCGGGTTCTGCAAATCCGTCGTGCTAAACAGACCGCCACCTTCTCGGTCGAGTTGC
>JACPZN010000143.1 GCA_016195505.1 Nitrospirota bacterium
TCTTCCTTCTCCTGGCGGCGCTCGCCCTGCAGCGTGAGAACTCCCTCTTCCACCGTGACTTTGACGTCTTCCTTCTTCACTTCAGGCAATTCCGCCTTGATGAGATATTCGCCGTCGCTCTCGCTGATGTCGACGGTCGGTACCCAGTCGGCAACGGTCAGGTGTTCTTTCCCCCCGTTGCGCAATGCGGGACGCGTAAACGCACGGTTTAAACGATCGGACATTTCTTCCAGTTCACGAAACGGATCCCATCGTACGAGTGCCATAGAGACCTCCTTCTTCTTATAATTCATCATGTTTCGTTGTGCGTCGCTAGCGCCGACCTACCTGCTTGGCTTGAAGATAAATCGGGAGGTAACGGATTCAAGGGGGGGATTTGGGGCAAGCCCGCTAGCGCTGTGTCAGAGGTACATAGGGTCGGTTATGCTCACCGGAGTAGATCTGGTCAGGCCGGAACAATTTGTTTTCCCGCAGCTGTTCGAGCCAGTGGGCAAGCCAGCCGGATACTCGGGCCATGGCGAAAAGCGGCGTAAAAAGATCTGTATCGATGCCCATCTTGTCGTAGATGATGCCCGAATAGAAATCGACGTTGGGATAGATGCCCTTGCTATTGAGTAGTTCTCCGGCGGTTCGTTCGACCTCCAGTGCGACCTCGTAGAGAGGCGAACTCCCGCATTCTTTGAAAAGGCGCTGGCAAAGGCCTTGGAGAACAGTCGCTCGAGGGTCTTTGACCTTGTAGACGCGGTGGCCGAAGCCCATGAGCTTGTTTTTATTGTGCAAGGCGCGTTCGACGTAAGACCGCGCCTTGTCTGGAGTTCCGATGTCCTTGAGCATCACCACCACTTCTTCGTTTGCACCACCATGCAAGGGACCTTTTAGCGCGCCGATCGATGAGGCAACAACGGTATAGGGATCGGCTAAGGTCGAAGCCGTCACAAGTCCCGTAAAGGTTGAAGCGTTCATCGTGTGTTCGGCATGGAGGATTAAACAATCATCAAAAATGTCCGCCCACAAAGGGTGTGAGGCTGACTCGGTCAACATATAGAAGAAATTCTCGCTGAATCCCAAGTCGTCGCGTGGCGGGATCGGCGCATCTCCATGACGAAGCCTCGCCCAGGCTGCCACGATCGTGGGCAGCTTCGCCACGAGACGCACAGCGCTCCAGTAATTGTTCTCGATGTCTTTGACGTTGCGTCTGATGCCGCGATACTCGAGAATGCCGTGTTGCCCGTCGACATCGCTGATTGAAGACGTCGCGGCAGGGACACCGGCCAGTCCAGGCATAAAGTCATGGGGCATGGTGCTACCTCGTGAACGATTGAGAGTATGTTGATGGTTTCATTCATAGCCTATCACGAACCGCATGAAATGGCTGCGGGTTGTCCTTGAATTGGGAAACCGTGCTTGGCATACTGAACGAAAGACGATGTGTAGCAGCAGCCTATGATGCTGCGAATCATGCCGGTGCTCGGCATGTATCGGCAGACCAGGGGTTGCTCTCCCTCGAGTGACAAGTGCATAAACGAGCCGTTTCGTCCCGAGAGGTGAAGAATGCGGGCTGCTATGGTGGTGTGCTGTCTGATGGCATTGAGCGTGGCAGCGGTCGGACCCGAGCCCACTATGGCAGAGGAAGACATTGTCGTGTTCGCCGTTGTCAGCGAGCTGCCAAAGGATAAGGCGCGTGTGCCCGCGAAGGTGGCGATCGATGGGACAGTCACCGAACTAAAACTGCTGGCGTCCGACCAGATGCTCTCCAATTTGATCTGGAAAAAGCTCGAGATCTGTCATGCCATGAAGCTTGAAGGGCAAAAAGTTTCGGAGGGGTTCCGCGTCACTTCAGTACGAGCCATTGATGGAGCCATGCTGCCGATGGTGCTGCAAGGCTTTGCCGGGGACTGCTTGCTGAAAAAGGCTTTGGAGGTGGCTCCGCTTGTAGACTAGCCTCGGCAATCAGGGCACTGCGCCGGCTCTTGATCCGAGTCGCTCTCCTCTCTGGTGAGAGGAAAAAGCAGTTCGCAGGTTTGACAAGGGCGGATTTCAAAGTAGGCGATGCCTTTTTCATCGATCTCAGTGGGAAGCAAGAGTTCAATCGGATCATAGCCCACGGTTCCGCCGTCGCTGAACTTGACGAGGGCGATCCGGTCATTGAAGACTTCAAAGGTGGCTTCCTGCCCTTTGCGGTTCAGTAAATGGCCAAGGACGAAAACCGGTTGGCCTTTGCGTTTCGTGCGGAGATCTTTGAGGGTGTGCTGAGTCGCCGTGGCGCAGGAATATTGACCCGAAGAGCTTGTTCCTACCAATGGCATGAGCCGACCCTGTTCCGGAAATGACCTCGAGCGCGCAGAGTCAAACATAGC
>JACPZN010000144.1 GCA_016195505.1 Nitrospirota bacterium
CACACGGAGCAATTGCACGCCTGTGACGACTTCGAGGCCCTCATCGATCAATGCGGCTTGCAGCGCGCGCCCGACATCCTCGTCCATCTCAGAAAGAAGCGTTCCCCCTCGTTGAAGAATGGTAACCCTCGTCCCAAGTCGCGCAAAAAACTGGCCGAGCTCGAGAGCGACAGACCCACCGCCCAGCACGATCAACGAGTCCGGTTGGGTGCGGAGATCCAGAATCGTGTCGCTCGTGAAGTATCCGGCTTGGGCCAAGCCAGGAATCGGAACCTCATCCGGCCTCGACCCGGTGGCCAGGATGAATGAGCCGGACGACAAGATGGCTTCTCCGACGACGATCTCATGAGGCGACCGAAAGACCGCCTGCGATTCATAGAGTGTGAAGCCCGGATCGCGGAGCTGCTGAATACGATAGTCGGCAAACTCGCGGACCAGACGATCCTTTCGATCCACGATCGCAGACAGATCGACCCTGGTCGAAACCGCGGAGAGCCCGAACTCCTTCGCCCGCCTCAGGAGGGCCGCAACCTCGGCAGAACGCAGGATGGCCTTTGACGGCATGCAGCCACGCAAAATGCAGAGCCCCCCAAGCGGGCCGTGATCCACGATCGCCACTTCGGCGCCGGCATCGCGTGCGGTGCGTGCCGCAGCATAGCCAGCTGACCCGCCGCCGATGACGATGACATCATGAGTGTTGCGTGTCGAAACATGACCCTGTGATTTCATCGTGTGTTCCCCTTATACTATGGCTGAGAAACGGAAGGATACACGATGGTGCAGCCTGGCCGCTATCGGCACTATAAGGGCCATGAATATGAGGTGCTGGGGGTGGCCCGACACTCCGAAACAGAAGAGGAATATGTGGTCTATCGCGCGCTCTACGGCGACGGTGGACTATGGGTCAGACCAACGGAGATGTTTCTGGAGGCGGTGCTCATTGATGGTCGTCCTTGTCCACGGTTTCGGTTTCTTACTCCTCCCTAGACAGCTGTCCGAGTCAGTTATATCCCTCCCTCGAAACTGATGCATTTGTACCCTCCGACCATGGCGGACAGACGACTTCCTGCCTTAAGTATTTCCAGCAGGGATCCGATACAGATCTCGTGAGGTCAGCCATGCCGATTATACGTGCCGTCAACGGCATCATCGAAACCTATCCTTCTGATCCGGTGTCCCCTCGCCCACCAGCTACTCGGGTTCCCTCGGCTGGTCGAGAGGACCACTCAAAGGGTCAGGAGCGCCAGACCGCTGATCATGCAGCACGTCTCGCCCAACAGGCATACCAGCAACAGACACACCAAGCCACTGAACCGAAACCGGCCCTCCTCGCACAGGACTTAATGACCTCGCCCGTCACGTGGTTGCCGTCGAGTAGTACGCTATTGGAGGCATGGACTGTCATGACACGCAAAGGGATTCACCATCTCCCTGTGACCTCAATCCATGGCACGGTGGTCGGAATGATATCGAATCTCGAGCTGCTGCCCTATGCGCGAGAGTTGGAATCTGTCGATTCGCCGGGACCGGCTGCCGAACACAAACTGGCCCGTGTGATGAACAGCCGGGTCTTGTCCGCGACCCCGACGACAGAGATCCGCGAGATCGCCCACATCATGCTCGATGAACACGTCAACGCGATTCCGATCCTCGACAGCTCCCGTCACCCGGTCGGCATTCTGACGACCAGCGATATTCTCCGGGCCATCGTCCACCGAAGCCCCCTCGAACTCTGGACATAGGCAACCCTGATTGTCTTCCGGCCCTGAGTCTGCTGTGCAGCCACAGGATTACGGCCCCCTAGACAGATCCGCAGCATCCTGTTAGGGCAACCATGTCCATTGCATGAAGGTCGCGGCCTGCCCGATCCTCTGTCTCTCCGCATCCAAGACATTCCAGATGAGGGCATTCTCGACGAGAAAACGGCGTCCTGTTGACGTCACTCTCACACCTTGATAGGTATCGAGGTAGCCACGGGTTCTGGCTTGCTCCAACATCCATTCGCGTTCAGCCCGATTGGTGGGCTCCGCCGTCAGCCGTGACGGTGTCCTCGTCAGGTCCTCCCAGGTCATTTCCCATAGCTCCAATGCCACCTGATTGCCGTAATTGATGAGAGGATCTTCTTCCATCCCGTGGGAGACGACGACAAAGGGAGAGAGAAAGAGGGCATGGGCTTGATAGACAGGATCACCCACTCGTTCGAGCAGTTCACGCCCGGTCCAATGACAAAAACTGTTGAGGAGCAGTTGCGACCACTCGATGGTGTCAGGATCGGTCCATATCTGAGGAACCATGACAGAATCCTCCGGTGCATC
>JACPZN010000145.1 GCA_016195505.1 Nitrospirota bacterium
ATGACGTCTTCCGCCCCCTCATAGCAGATCCCAAGCAGCCGCAGTTCTTCGCAGTCTGGCAACATACGCGAGCACGCACCGACAAGACGTCCGCCAACATAGGGTCGGTGGCGATCGGAGAGAATTTTGGCTTTTATACGAAGCGAGAAGGCTGCAATGGGTGGCAGGTGAGTCTGCTCACCGGAATTTTTTCGCAATTCAACCTGGATGCGAAGAACGCGGAACTGGTCAATACCGACTTCATCGTAGGTGTGCCTGTGACCTGGCGAAAGGGAAACTGGTCTACGAGACTCCGCTATTATCACCAAAGCAGTCATCTGGGAGACGAGTTCTTGTTGGGCCGACCGGGGTTCAATCGGTTGAATCTTACCTTCGAGGAGGTCGAGGCAATTGTGTCCTATGATTACAAATGGGCGCGTCTGTATGCGGGGGGAGGGGTTCTGGTCCATCGCGAACCGGCCTCGATCGACCGTAATCGGGTACAGTGGGGATTTGAAGCCCGGGCACCGTCAATGCGCACGCGGATCTTGGGGTCGTTCCTCGATAAACTGATCGTCACGCCCATGCTGGCGGTGGACTTCAAGTCTTTTGAGGAACTGCGGTGGACCATCAATACTAATTTACTCGCCGGTTTTGAATGGTCAAGGACGGGATCCTACCGGCGCTTTCGAATCCTGTTCAACTACTATCATGGCTACAATCCCTATGGGCAATTTTTCGCCCAGAAGATCGAAACGGTGGGGGTTGGAGCCTATTTCATGTTTTAGTGATGGGACGCATGCATCAGGACCAGCAGGAAGAGAACGATTGCGATGAATAGGAAAATCTCATTCTCCCTTTGGTACGTCCTTCTCGCCGTCATGGCCGTGATTCTGGTGCATGATTTCCTTATCGCTCTGCAAAAGATCGAAGAGATCCCCTATAGCGAGTTCCGGACGTTGGTCGGGGCTGGACAGGTAGCGGAAATTTCAATCAGTAGCCACACGCTGACCGGAAAATTGAAGCCGCAGGGAGAATCGAAAGAGCAGAAGCTGTTTACGACAATTCGTGTCGAGGATCCGGATCTGGTCCGGGAACTCAATCAACACGGCGTCACCTTCACCGGTGTGGTCGAATCCACCTTCTGGCGCGAGATCCTGTCCTGGCTCTTGCCGGCCTTCGTGTTTCTCGGCATTTGGTTCTTCATCTTTCGCCGGTTTGGTCAAGCCCAAGGCGGCTTCATGCAAGTGGGGCAATCCAAAGCGAAGATCTACATGGAGAAGGATATCAAGGTGACGTTCGCGGATGTCGCGGGCGTGGACGAAGCGAAAGAAGAGCTGCGCGAGGTGATCGAGTTCCTCAAGACGCCGGAGAAGTTTACGAAGCTGGGCGGAAAAATTCCCAAGGGGATCCTGCTGGTCGGTCCGCCCGGAACCGGTAAGACGCTGCTGGCCCGCGCCGTGGCGGGCGAGGCCGGGGTCACGTTCTTCAGCATCAGCGGGTCGGAGTTCGTCGAAATGTTTGTGGGAGTCGGCGCGGCTCGGGTGCGCGACCTGTTTGATCAGGCAAAACTGAAGGCGCCCTGCATCATCTTCATCGACGAGCTCGACGCGCTTGGGAAAGCGCGGGGCATGGGACCCATGGCGCATGAGGAGCGGGAGCAAACGCTCAATCAGTTGCTGGTCGAGATGGACGGCTTCGATCCTCGCATCGGGGTCATCCTCATGGCGGCGACCAATCGGCCTGAGATTCTTGATCCTGCGCTGTTGCGGGCCGGCCGGTTCGATCGTCATGTGGTGGTGGACCGTCCGGACAAGATCGGTCGCCTCGCCATTCTTCGTGTGCATGCCAAACAGGTGACGCTGGGGCCCGACGCCGATCTCGAAAACATCGCGGCAATGACTCCTGGGTTCTCCGGAGCCGATTTGGCCAACATCATCAACGAAGCGGCGTTGCTCGCGGTACGCCGCGCTAAAGATCAGGTCGGGATTTCCGAATTACAGGAGGCGGTCGAGCGAGTCATTGCAGGCCTGGAAAAGAAGAATCGCGTCCTCAACAAGATGGAGAAGGAGCGGGTGGCTTACCATGAGACGGGCCATGCTCTCGTCGCTCTGTCCCTGCCGGGGATGGACCAGGTGCAGAAAATCTCGATCATTCCGCGCGGCGTCGCGGCGCTCGGATACACGCTCCAGCTTCCGACGGAGGACCGATTCTTGATGACGAAGTCCGAGCTGGAGAACAAAGTCGCCGTCTTGTTGGCAGGCCGGATTGCAGAAGAGCTAACCTTCGGCGAGGCCTCTACCGGCGCGCAGAACGATCTCGTGAAGGCGACGGACATTGCCAAAAGTATGGTGAAAGCGTATGGGATGAGCGAGAAGCTGGGGACCATCACGCTGGAACGAGAGCGGCAGCCGCAGTTCGTCCAGATTCAAGCCGCTTCTGAAAAAGGGGATTACTCCGAAGAGACGGCCCGGGAAATCGACTGTGAGGTCCGGCGGATCATCGACGAGCAGTACGAACGCGTGAAGCGGCTGCTGGGAGACAGAAAGGCCGCGCTGCAAGAAGGCGCGAAGCTGTTATTGGAACAAGAAGTGATCACCGGGTCGGAGCTGAAATCGATCATGGATAAGGTTTGAGTCGAGCATAGGATTTCCCTAGTTTGTGAGCTGCCGGCGAAGCTGTTAGGCGGTGTGCCGATGGAACAACAGGCAACCATCTCCGTCAGCAACAATGTGATTCACTGTCGGGGGCCCTGGACCCTTCCGAACTTGGCCGAGCTGGATCGGCTTGGCGGGATGCTCCAATGGCCCGATGCCCCCACTGTTGTGTACGACGCCGGCGAGGTGACCGCCATGGATACGGGCGGAGCCCTGCTGCTGCAACAGAGTATCAACGACCTGCGTCGCGAGGGTCGAAGGGCTTCCCTCCGTGGACTGAAACCAGAATTCACAGAGCTCCTTCAGATGGTTGAGACTCAATGGTCTCACCTCGATAACGGTACCGCCGTCCATCGAGCCGGATGGGCGGAACGACTCACCCGGGCAACACAACAACGAAAAGAGTCGGCCGTTCGCGCTCTCGCCTTTCTCGGGGAGAGCACCGTCGCGTTCTGTCGATCGCTGATGCGGCCCCATTCCATTCGATGGCGTGCTCTGTTGCGGATTTTGGAACTGGATGGCGTGCGTGCTCTGCCGATCACCGGGCTGCTGACGTTCCTGGTCGGCGTCGTGATTGCGTATCAGGGAGCGGAACAGTTGCGCAAGTTCGGCACGAACATTTTTATCGTCGATTTGGTGGGCATTTCGCTGTTGCGCGAAATTGCCCCGCTGATTGTCGCCATCCTCATCGCCGGCCGCTCGGGATCGGCCTATGCGGCGGAGATCGGCACGATGAAGGTCACGGAGGAATTGGACGCGGTCCGCACGCTCGGCATCTCGCCCATGAACCTACTCGTGCTCCCGAGATCGCTCGCCCTCGTCATCGCCTTGCCCCTATTGACGGTCTATGCGGATGTCTTGGGCGTCTTCGGCGGCATGCTCATCGCGTCGGGTCAGCTCAACGTGAGCTTCACGGAGTTCATGGCACGATTCGAGGAAGCCGTCTCCGTGCGGCACTTTCTGATCGGCCTGGGGAAAGCGCCGTTCTTCGCGGTGATTATCGCCTTGGTCGGCTGCTATCAGGGATTTCAGATTCGGGGCGGGGTGGAGGATGTCGGCCGGCATACGACCATCAGCGTCGTGCAGAGCATTTTCCTGGTCATCGTGTTCGATGCGATTTGCAGCATTCTGACCAACTGGTGGGATCTTTAGTGGGATGTTGAAAATGATTTGCAGCAGCGTTCTCGCATCGTTCAGACCCTCAACGTACGGAGAAGCCAGCTTGAGGCAAGGTACCCATCCGCTCACATGCGATCGAAGCGAGCGGTCCAAGCGAAGCTTGGTATGTACCTCCTCAGCCCTTCACTCGCTGCGGCCTTGCTGGAAATCCATTTTGAATATCTTGTGGAGCACAGAAGAATATAGATCAAGGCCAAGGTTGAGAATGGTTCCGGAGTTTACTTAACTCAACCTTAACCTTAACTTGCGGGAACTTGCGGGAGTAGGAAGACGTGATGCCGATGCCAACACGGACCAAGACGCCGATTATCGAAGTAAGCCATGTCTCTACACGATTCGGGGCGGCTGTTGTGCATGATGACGTCAGCCTGTCCATCGAACAGGGCGAAGTCTTTGCGATCGCCGGGGGCAACGGGTGCGGCAAGTCCACGCTGTTGCGGGAAATCATTGGACTGCTCACTCCCTCGGCCGGAACGATTCGGCTCTTCGGAGTGGATAGCCGACAACTGGAGGAGAGCGACGGCCGGCCGATCCACCGCCGCTTCGGTGTGATGTTTCAGCATGGGGCCCTGTTCAGTTCGCTCACTCTGGCGGAGAATGTGGCCGTGCCGCTGCGCGAACATGCGGATGTGAGCCCACGGTTGATTCGGGATATCGTCGCCGTCAAGATCGCTATGGTGGGATTGCCGCCGGACAGCGCCGCGAAGTTTCCCAGCGAGCTCAGCGGGGGCATGAGGCGGCGGGCTGCGCTCGCCCGAGCGATCGTGATGGACCCTGAGCTGCTCTTTCTAGATGAGCCGACGGCTGGTTTGGATCCGATGATTGCCGCGGGATTCGACGATCTCGTGCTCTCGCTGAAAAGCCAATTGGGACTGACAGTCTTAATGGTGACACACGATCTGGATTCCCTGTGGCGCATCGCCAATCGTGTGGCGGTGCTGGGTCACGGGAAGGTGTTGGGGATTGGAACCATGCAGGAATTGTCGCAGTCTGACGACCCCGTCATCCATGAATATGTCCACGGCCCGCGGGGGCGTGCGGCGAAAGAGCAAGCGGCATGGAACCAACAGAGACGTGACGCGTGAGGCGTATCACGCTTGAGGACAGCCGAAGCTTATGGCTAATGGCTTATGGCACGGACAAAGACGATCATGTGTCTGCTCTAATGGCGTGTCATTGGCCATACGCAACACACCATATGCTCTTCTCTTCAGACAAGTGACAGGAACCTAGCGTGGAGCCAAAAGTCAATTACGTTCTGGTCGGCTCGTTCGTGGCGCTTCTCGGAGCGGCCATGCTGGCCGGCATTCTGTGGTTGGGGAAAACTGACTTCCGGGGCGCCTACGACCGGTATGAGGCGTATATGCGGGAGTCCGTCGTGGGATTGAGCGTGGACTCGACGGTCAAATATCGCGGCGTCGACGTGGGGCGGGTGAAGGACATTGCCTTGAATCCCAACAATCCCGAGGAAGTCCTGTTGACGATGGATATCGCCCGCGGGACCCCGATTAAGACGGACACCATCGCCGTCCTTGAGACCCAGGGGCTCACTGGTCTGGCCACGATCAATCTGACCGGAGGAAGCCGGGACGCTCCACCATTGGAGGCCTTAGAAGGACAGGAGTATCCGGTCATTAAGACCGGTCCCTCCTTGTTCTTCCGACTGGACGATGCGATCTCTCGCCTGCTTTCTGAGAAGGGCCTGACCAAGCTCTTGGCCGACCTGGACCTGGCGGCGAAGGGAGCGGCGGAGGTCCTCGATGAGGAGAATCGCACGGCGCTGAAACGAACGATCAAGGATCTCTCGGATGTGGTGCAGACCGTCGCGGCCCACAAGGCTCAGATGGAGCAAGGCCTGAACGGCGCAGCGAAGAGCGCAGACAACCTTGTCAAGGTGACGGCGTCGCTGAATGAACAGGTCCCCATCCTATTGGCCAGAATCAACAAGAGCGCAGCTGCCCTGGGCACTTTGACGGAAGAACTCGCTCAGGCCAGCAAGGCTATCGGAGCGGTCGTGAACGAGACCAGACCCGAGCTGCAACAGTTCTCGCGACAGACCTTGCCCGAAACTGGGTTATTGGTTACGGAGCTCAGGCAGCTTGCGAGCACGTTGACTCGTGTGGCGCGGGATCTGGAACGAGAGCCGAACTCGTTTGTGTTTGGACGAACGGCGCTGCCACGGGGGCCGGGTGAATAGCAGGATGCTGAAAATGGCCGCCAGCCTATTTTGTTCATTTGGTCTGTTCGGTCTGTCTGGTGTGTTTGGTCGCATGAGACTCACCAGATGGACCAGACAGACCAGATAACCAGATAAACCGGGCTTGTCACAGACATGAGGGCCAGTGAAGTTCTGGCGTGCCCGCATAGTTGTTCCGGAGCCTGATGAGAAGGAGCAAGAGATGAGGTATTGGGCGGTACAGGCGGCTTTCGCGCTCTCGGTCGTGACGGCGACCGGCTGTCTTTCGCCCCGCGCGGAGTCCCTGCCGATCCATACCTATCAATTAAGTCTCGATGCGTGGCACAGCGAGGCTCGCGCTGCCAACATGAATGGTCCAGTTCTTCTGGTCAGCCTGCCGCAGGCCGAGCCGGGATTTGAGACGCCTCGGATGGTGTACTTCAAGCGTCTGTACGAGTTAGAGCATTACGCCATGAATCAATGGGCCGATACGCCGGCGCGAATGTTTGCCCATTTGCTGATTCAGGCGCTGGGTCAGACTGGGGCGTGGCGCGCCGTCATTCCATTACCAGGATCTGTTCGTGGGGATTACCGTCTCGACTCACAAGGATTTGCTCTGCAGCAGGAATTTCTGCAACAACCCAGTCGTGTCAGGGTGATGATTCGCACACATCTCATCGACCTGAAGGAATCATGGAAACAAAAAATCCATGTTTATGGATAGGAAGAATCAATATTGTGAAAATGGCCAAACTGCCCAAAGTAATTAATACATTCAATGCAATTCCCACCAAACTACCATTGACATTCTTCACAGAATCAGAAAAAACTACTTTAAATTCCATATGGAACCAAAAAAGAGCTCATATAGCCAAGACAATCCTAAGCAAAAAGAACAAAGCTG
>JACPZN010000147.1 GCA_016195505.1 Nitrospirota bacterium
GGGATCTCCGCGGGGACTATACGACGCTGGTGGGCCGGGTCGATTGGGCCTCAAAGCTCTGGCTGCTCGAAACATTTCGGGAGGCAGAACATATGATGTGGACAGACCCGGCTTTGAAGAGTCTTGATCTGGAGTATCACAATCTCCATCAAGGCAAGGGGCTCTATTATGGTCTCAAGGAAGAAGGGCGGGTCCCACGGCTCGTTACGGACAAGGCAATTGCCTTGTCCATGGACCATCCACCGCGCAACACAAGGGCGTTTGGGCGGGGAGAACTTGTTCGACATTTACTGGCCTGTGGACCTCCGGAGGCACCGGACGATCCCAAGCCGGAAGAGCGGTTCTCTCCACCGTATGTGATCAACTGGTCGATTTTCCAATTGCGTGGCCAGGCACCCTTTCCCATGCCTGATCCGTTCAAAACCTATGTGCAGGAAGTGCGGTCCCATCTTCAAACAGTCTAATTAGTTTGCCCTGCATGCACCCTCGTCACATTCGCCCTTGCAAGAAATCCATAATCCGATTCTCCGCCCAGAAATGATCTTCTTCCGTCCGGGGCGGTGTACCGGTCGTCGAATTCGCTCATTCTGGCGACGCTATCGAGTTTCGTAAGATCCCACTTGCCGGGAATCAGTGCGGCCTTTCGGCGCAGCCGTGCTTTCAAGCTTACGAGAAAGTGTCTGTGATACACCCAGTTGCGGGGCTGCTCCAGGGCTTCGACGCATTTCGGGGGGTCAATGTTTGGACAGACCGCGATCGCACCGACTAACGAGGTTTCTGACGAGCCGGCTTCTCCGGCTGCCTTTAGGACAAGATTTCCTCCCATCGAATAGCCGACAAGCCAGATCCGGTCCAGTCCATCCACATGCGCCAATTCATGGACGATCGCTCGGTAGTCCTGACTCAAGCCGCTATTATAGAGTGTGGGGGTGAGGTGTTCGGTCCCACCACAAGTACGTTGATTCATCCGGACGACATTGAATCCCGCACGATAAGCTTTCGAGGCGATGCCGCGCATATAATGAGATTCACTGCAGCCTTCAAGGCCGTGCACGAGGACCACAGTCTGGCATGCAGTGCGGTGGGGCTGCCAGTGGCAGAAGCCCAGTAACTGGGTGTGGGGCTCGGTGGTGAAGAGCCGGGACTCGGTCGGTATTCCGGCAAGCAGCGCATGGCGAGGCCAACAGAGCGGGAACACAGTCATGAAATGTGGATTGCGGAGCCAGGCAGCCGGCGCAAAATCTCGCCGGTCTGGTGATACTGAGCTCATCATAATAGGGACACGTTCCGTGGCTTCGCAGTATGAATCGCAGAAGGCGACACATCGGGAGAGGAGTGCCTTCTATCCATTTTGGCTCGTTGTCGTCGTGCTCGTATTTCTCGGACAAGCCTGATTGGGTCGGTGCAAGAGTAGCGATGGAGAATGGACTACAAAAAAGCCAGACCATTCATAAGGCAAGCCTTCGAAGGACAAGGCCATCAGTCACAAGAGCCTACAAGCCGGCTGAGGAATATTGCAAGCATTCGGCAGGGTCCCCAAGAAATCTAGAATAATTAAGAGAGGCGCTAAAGGGGGTTATCAGGCGGTGACACATGACGATAGCTGCCGGTACGAACGAAGGCGGTCTGGTTTGGAACGACTACTTGAGGTGTGCATCCGTGCGCTTCTATGCAGAAGCGCACGGCGCGAGGAGTTTTAGGTGGCCGCGCGCCATCGATTCCCTCCAATTATTACTTCTCTGCAGCCGTCCCCATCACCATCAACATCGTTCCGACGAACAGGGCGATTGCAACGCCCGAATACAACATGCCTTGAATCAACGCAGTAGCCATCATGATGTTTTTCCTTTCAGGAAACAGTGACAATCCGTACTCACCTCTCAACTATGAATCACTTCTGTGCAACCATCCCCATGCCATGGCCAACACTCCAATTAAAGAGACGTATAGCGCGCCATTGATCAACAGTGCCGTTCTCATGAAGTCCCTCCTTTCAGGAAGCCCGTACAAAGTGATGAGTTGAACTGTGCGAGCAGAACTCAGATTCTGCATGGGTCATGCCACTCTGAAGTTTTATAAAGAGATATTCTATAACTGATTGAAATGCTGTTAGGTTATTAGATAAATGGTTAGAGCACGTGAAGAAAACGGGAGGATAAAGCGCGGTGGATCGCGCCGACTCGCGAGGTCAGCGCGCGACGGATCGCGCGCGACTCCTTCGGAAAGGGTCAAGCAGGCCATCATCTGTGACGGGGGTGTTGGTTCTTCAGCCGGGAGTCTGTCCGAGTAACACAACGTTGTGAAGAGGCGAAGGAGCGATTGGCAGATGCGGGGCATCAGGCGCGAAAAAACCGGAGGCTCATTCGCTGGTATACGTTAACGATGGTTTCCGGCCGGGCACGGCGCAGACATTGCCGGATTATCGGTCGCAAGTGAATGGCGTTACTCGAGCAGATTCTTGGTCGGCGGTCGCTTTATCCCAAACTGCTTCATCCGGCTCCGCAATGTGCTGGGAGGGATTCCCAAGCGCACAGCTGCGCCATCGGGCCCTGCGACGTGCCAATTGGTCATTGTAAGAGTCTGTAAAATATGCCGACGTTCGAGTTCTTTGAGGTCGGCCGGTGGCGGGGCAGCGACGGAGGTATCTTGTACATCCAACAGATGCTCGTCGATCCGCAACACCGGGTCACGAGAGAGAATCATCGCTCGTTCAATCACATTTTCCAGTTCGCGGACGTTGCCGGGCCAGGTGTAGCGAATCAAACGTTCGAGAGATTCCTGGTCAATATCCTTGCATGAGCGGCCGAATTTAATGCCGTACTGTTTCAGGAAATGTCGAGCCAAAATGGGAATATCGTCGGGCCGATTCCTGAGGGGCGGCA
>JACPZN010000148.1 GCA_016195505.1 Nitrospirota bacterium
ATATGCGCGCAAGGCATCAAGCCCTATCGTGTAGATGGTATAGGGGGCTTCTATTTCTGCTTGGGCAGCATCATCCGGCTTGTCGAATCCGAGAATCTTTGAGTTTCCCGGGGTTATCAGTGATTTCAAACTGCGACATCCAACAAGCGCTGCTGCATCCCAACCTGGGCCGGGCATGGCCGCTTGGCTGCACGGAACAGGACGAACTGGTGGCAGTGCGTGTGCGGCCAAGGGAGTTGGAACCGGTTGCGCGACAGTAAGAGGGGGCTGTCCTCCTACGGCCACTTCCAGTGCAACGAGGAATAAAACAAATCGCAGGCTTCCCATATGGCAACCTTTCGTCCTATGGTTTACGGTTTGATGTTGTAATAAGTCCTCCAGTGTTTGTAGGCACCGTTTGCGGAAACGCCGAAGAGTTCATCAAATCTCACGAGATAGGCCTCGTGAAACCCATCGGGGTCTATGGCCAGAACATACTTCGTCCCATCAGTGTCAATCTGATAGCCCACTGCAGCGCCCATGTGGCCACCGCCAGTAAAAAATTGCACAGCGACCGCAACTGGGAGCTTGTTGTCGATTTGTTCAACGAGTTGGTCCCAACCTAACGGTTGATCCGTCATTTGGTATTGGAACCCGTAGTGTTCGAAATGAGGCCATCCACTTCTATTGCAGAGGGGATTCTCATTCGCCAGGTCCTCACAACAGGTGCGCGGCACTGATTTCCACGGGTAGGCATCATCGGCCTGAATGCATTGCAGCCAGTATCCCCTCCCATGAAATGCCATAATCATCGAAGCCGTCGCAGCCCAACACCAACGGTCGGCATCTTGTTCCTGATAAAACTGCGTCCCAGCATCCGGGTCGTCCCCGTACACATACTTGGCAACGGCTTTGGAGGGGGCCTGTGGTAATGCAAACTCTGCAAATGCAAGGCTAATGAATGACACAAGCACAACGTGCAATAGCCCCCGGCAGCATGTCCTCATGTGAAACCTCGAGTGTCAATTATAGAAAAGGTTTCAGGGTATCTGATGACTTTGCAGATATGAATTCTGGATAGGCTCATATGATCAAAAGAGATTGATCAAGATCTTGTTTCTCATGAAATCCCAACACTTTCAGTGGTCCGTCCTTGTCGCGACTAGAATCAGTGCAACTGGGAGACTCAGGGACCCGAACGCCCCAGTATGTTTGACTTAGCTATTCCTATTGGTTACTTTTTGCAATAGCGCTTTCGGCTAGGGTCGATATGTTCTGCTAATACCACCTACAAATAGCCGCATTTCAGAAGCCTCCCCCTATATCTTGTTGCACTCGCATTCCCGGCAACCCCGTCTCCTCCAGATCTCCCAGGCCTTTCCGATACTGGAGCTATACTTCTCCATGGGAGGGCGTCGACAGTGGGCTTTGCTGTTCGTTTGGCTTGGGCTATTTGCCTCGCTTGGTTGCTTACGGCCTGCGCCCCATTCCCATCTGCCGAAGTGGTTCATCGCACGTCCTTCTCTACACCCCTGACAGTTCTAACCGCGATGCCGGTTGGCATCTCCTCTGTTTCACCCACTCACCACTTGTCACAGAACAGCGACGGTTCGATCTCCGTGCAGTCAGACAGGCTACCCATTTCACTGCTGCGTGGACTCGATCCTGCTCAGGTGAATCCCACCGTGCTGCCGTTCCTCTTTCCTTCGTGCGACGCTGCGTTGCCTCGTTGAATTCGCTAATCGTCAAGCGGGATGTGTTCGAAGGGTAGGAACCGCGTCTCCGGGTATGAGGCGAAGACGCGGCTCCTCTGGCAATGGCGCTGAAACGAGCGGTTTCTGAATGGGCCGATCCAGAACCTGATCGGTAATCCGGCGAGCCTAGTAGCCAGACTCCCTATGGTCGATTCAACGCCCCGCCACATCGCATCGTAGAAAATTTTAAATTTAAAATTCAAAATTTCAAATTTGTAATGTTCAGGCCGGCCGTTACTCCTGCCAGATCCAGGTCACGACGAAGTAGATGACGATCGCCACGAGTGCGTTCGAGATCAATAATGCAGCGAAGTCCATGACGATCTCCTTTTTCTGACCCGTTCCCGGCCTCACATTCTGAGGGAATAGCAAAGTGCGGGCCAGTGACGCTGCGCTAGGCGGACCGTCTCGAAATACGTGTGAAACAGCTGGACTGTCGTGCTGATTCCGATTTTCATCTTCGGCAGCGTCGCTCGCTCCGGTTTAAGGATAGGGGCGGGAAGCGGACCCAAAATAATTCGGACCGAATCTAAATCGATCCATCGCGAGTCAGTCGATATGAATCGTCTTGGTTCTTGTAGCTGGAGGCTCCTCTCAAATACAGTGCTGTATACAAAAGAGATTAGATTTTTGAAACCATTCCTGTCTATATGTCCAAGCTCCCCTAGTAAAAGCATTTATTTGTTGGGCTCATTCATCCTATTCGGTGGCCGGATCGGGGATCCGAAAACCGAAACGCTGGTGTGATCCCCATTTAAATGGTGCTATCCTCTACGATCGGGAATGAGGAGTCACAGGATGCCGGCTAGACAGAACCAAACGGTGGTGATCACAGGGGCTTCGACCGGCATCGGCGCGGCCTGTGCGCTCCATCTCGACCGGTTGGGCTTCGAGGTATTCGCGGGGGTTCGGAAGTCCGAGGATGGTGTCGCGCTCCAACAGCGAGCGTTGAACCGTCTGACACCTCTGCTTCTGGATGTGACCGATGCGGATTCAATCCAGAAGGCCAAGGAGTTCGTGGCGAAGGAAGTCGGCGCGGCTGGACTATTTGGGCTGGTCAATAATGCCGGTATTGCGGTGGCCGGTCCATTGGAGGCTGTGCCGATTCCCGATCTCCGGCGGCAGCTGGAGGTGAATGTCATCGGCCAAGTGGCGGTGACGCAGGCCTTTCTTCCGCTAATCCGGCAGGCGCATGGACGGATCGTGAATATGGGCTCGATCGCCGGTCGTGCGGCGATGCCGCTGATGGGACCCTATTCTGCGTCAAAGTTTGCCCTCGAGGCGATCACGGATGCGTTGCGATTAGAGGTGCAGCAGTGGGGGATTCATGTGTCAATCATTGAGCCGGGAGCCATTGCGACGCCGATTTGGGATAAGTCCGCCAAGGGGGCTGCCGACCTGGAAACTTCGACGCTGCTGGAACTGCGAACGCTCTATGCTGCTGTGGTTGCCGGTGTGAGGAAGGTCGTCCAAAAGGCGGCTGAGCGGGCTATTTCTTCCGATGCTGTGGCGAAGGTTGTGGAACAGGCGCTGACTGTGCCCCGTCCAAAGACGCGCTACTTGGTCGGTACGGATGCCAAGCTTCGGGCTCTTATGGTGAAGCTGCTGCCAGATCGTGTTGCAGATCGACTGCTGACCAGAGTTCTCAACTTGCCTCACTGACCCGTCGTTGCAGGCTTGACCTTTCCGAATCCCAAATCTCTCTTCGAGACGTCGAACGAAAAGCGCAGCTGAACCGCGAAATATTTCTGTACGAGGCCGGTCCGGTCCAAGGGCTGGTCTTGTTCCATGTAGAGGGCGAGTTCTGTCCCGCTGTAACGCAAGGCGAGTCCTACGATCCAATCCAGCTCGGACGGCTTGACCTGGTTCCCTGCCTGACGATCTGTAAACATATTGATATCTCCGTAAAGGACGACCTTTTCCTTGTAGAGATTCAGGTCTGCGTGCCCCACATATCGAAAGAGCGCACGCCCTGTGTTGTCAGGCCGCGCGAAGTAACTGCTGTTGTGAAAGAGCCAGCCGGCTCCGCCGTACATAGTCAACGTTTGGTTGGGAAAGAGACGGCGCCACCAGGCGAGGTCTTGAGCCGATTGGAGTTTGGCTGTCACGAGTGCATCGGCATAGGCCTGCTTGACGCCTCCTCGATCGAGCGGCGCATCGCGTTCGTATTGCAATCGCCAGTTGAAGTGGTTTACCACACCGGTGAAGGCGTAGGTGCCGTCCCACTCGCTGAGGCGGATCCATCCATTCGTCCTGTCGGAGAAAAAATTCTGGTCCGTGTAGAACGTGAGGTATTGCTTGTAGAGGTCGGTTTCCAGATGGAGCATGTGGCGCAATCCAACGAGGCCTGTGTTGTCGGGTCTCGCCGCGAAGGTGGGGTTCGACACAAAGGCTCCGGTCAAGAAGTAACCGCCGAAGAGGCTTTCTTCGGCTTCACGACCGTTCTCTTCATTGTCTAACGCATCCAATGAGGGCAAAGGGCGCCCGTATTTTTCCAGCCCATAGGCATTAAGCGGGAGCCAGCTCAAAAGGATCGTAATCCCTACCACCCAGATCATGACAGATGCCTCAGTACGCGATCTGAAGCCTACAAGTAGCACGATTGAGGTGGTCAGGCTAGAGAGAAGCGGCGGTCCGCCGGTTCTCGATGTCAGGGGACACAGGGCTCAAAAATCTCCTCGCATTCGTCCGATGCATCGAAGGCAGGAGGAACGAATCGATAGCGGACCTCGACCACCCGGTCGTTCTCGAGGATGACGGTTGCCCAACATCCATGATGAATTGCGGCAGCACTGCCTTTGCCGAAGGGGCGTGACTCCTCAAGCATCGGCGCCTCCTTATAGTAGCGAAGCAGCGTGATCTCCGCATCGGTCACTTTCTTCAACGGGTTGCCGGCGCAGGCGAGGATCTGGCTTTTGGATTTTCCTGTTATCGCTTGTTGATTGGGATATTCACGAACTTCCGCAGGAGTGGCGCATCCCCACAGTCCAGCAAGCCCGCAATTGATCAGGATCAAAGGGAAGATGAATTGTCGTATCATCGCTACGGATTGTTCCCGCTTTCCGAAAGAAATGCAAGGCCGGTTTGGGTTTGACGGGATGGGATAGAGTGGAAAAGCAATAAGGCAGAACGGTTCAACCGACGAGGTCTGGGTTCAAGCGATTCAAGGGCTTCACGGAGAGGGCTTTGATCTCGTTATACACGATGGTGCGGCCGACTTGGCGCAGGCGGCTGAACACTCCTTCGACGATCACTTGATCACCTTCACGGACTTCCACCTGCCCCAAACAGACGACTTTCACCGTTCCGGCCTGGTCTTGCAACAGGAACCCATAGGCCGGCTGTCCTTGGCGATTCGTGGCCAACTGCACGTTCATCACCTTTCCCGTGACGACGACGTCGTGGCGGTCGTATTGCTCCGGGTGAGCCAAGAGTTCTGCGATCTCGATCAGGCTGCCGGCGGTCGCCGACGGAGCCGGGCTGAGCGTTGCGGAGAGACACGTGACGACCAACAAGAAAGGGGTGAGGGCTAGGATGTTGGAGAACAACCGGACGTGAGTCTGTCTCGCCATGATCGGAATCAAGTATAGCGTACTTCCGGCGATTCGCAAAAACGAAAATTTACCACTTATCCGAAGCCCGGCCTCCGACATCTTCCCCCATAAAGTTGTGAAGAATCTGCTTTTGCAGCTCAGTCAGCTCGGGCTTGCTGGTTTCAGCAGGGCCTTCGAGCGCGCCCGCCGGCTCCTTTGGGGTCGGGGTTGTTCGTTTGAGCAGCATTTCGTCCAGGGCCTCAGTACTTGTGTCGAAATCCTGCTGAACGGAGACGAGCCGCTGCAGTCCGAACAGCGTGCGCGTGTTTTCGCTGTGCATGGCGTTGGAACTGGCGCCGTAGACCAGGGAAGTCCAAAACTTGACTTCGATTGCCTCGGGAATTCCGATGGCGACATAGGCCGTCAGTTTCTCGATCAAGGCCGGTTCAGTCTGTTCTAGGCCGTCGTAGGTGGCGATGGACCGTTCAATGGGGGTACGGGAGAGGACTGCCAGCGTTTCTTTCCACAGATCCAGCGGCTGAATGTCGCTCGGCGCCGAGGGGATTCCAGACAACTTGGCTTGGAGTGCCGCGAGATACTGCGACAAGAATTTTACTTTGCGGGCTGCGAGTGTGCCGGCTGGAATCCCCCAGATATGGCCGATCTCATGGTCCTGCAGGATCGTCTGGTCGGATGTCTGGCGCTCGCGCTCGGCTAGGTCGAGCCGTTTTCTGAACCGTTCGGCGAAACGGAGCTGAGTTTGCATCTCAATGGCCAGGCGATGTTTCTGGTACTCCTCTGCAGAGATCTCATCTTTCTCCCAGCGTTCTTCCAGTACCCTGAGCGCAGGCCGTGGGATGGCCGCACGAGCTTGAGCTTTCAGGCTCTCAATGGTGTCGGCAGAAACGCCACGGGCCGCCAGCAACGCTGCGGCACGATCTGCCATCGCTTCTGCGGTCTGGGCAAGTTTATTGAGCGCGATACATTGAAGCCACGTTCGTTCTCGGCGGAGTCGCGCACGCCGGCGATACTCATCCCGCCGATTGATCATGGCTGTGATGGACTCCTGTGTCATGGTGGTCACGGGCTTTTTGCCGGAGACGCATCGGGGATCGGGCCGATCCGAGACCATGAACAGGATTTCCTCCTGCGTGACGTCGAAGTGCTGGATCAGCAACAGCCGGAGCATGATCCTGCCTTGAATGGGCAGGTTCTCGATCACCTCTTGAATCACGTCGGTAGTGAGGGGTGAAGTCATCAGAGCTTCTGTCATGTTGTCCCTAGCGTGCAAGGGAACTGTCGCCCTTGGTTTGGCGACTGTCCCCGTTGGACGATCTCACGCGTTGCCGGCCTGCCGTTGATAAGCCTCAAGATAGAGGGCCACATATTCGCGAACTTCCTGCACGCTGCCGCTGATGAACATTTCTCGGGGAATCTCGACCCGCACGAGCTTGGAAGGATCGACGCCACGCTCCTGGGCATACTGTTCGTCGACGTACAGGCTGACGGACCCATCCGGGAAACGGAGGGCATAGAGGGCGGTGGTATCAGCCATCGAGGTACCAGGTCCGTTGCCAAAGTGAATGCTGTACAGGTAACACAGGCCTTGCTTGGCTGTCAAAGCCGGTTGGGTGATCTGGTTTGTTTGGTTTGTCTTGTTTATTTGGTTTGCACCATGACCACCAGACAAACAAAGGGGCCGGACTGGCTTTCCAACAACTGCCTAGGTCGTGGTTTTCAGCAGGACAGGCCGGCGCCAGAGGATGTAAGCCGTGGAAAGGACAATTGCGGTTAGCAGGGTGTTGCGAATGCGCCCCGGGCCGAAGCAAGTCAGATTCACGATGCCATTGGTGAATCCATAGGTTGCGTAGATCAGGTAAATGAAGAGGGCCCATCGACGGAGCCGCATAAAACCGTATCCCACGGCCAGATGAAGCGCGGGTGAGATAGCTTTGGTGGCGAAACCGACGATACCATCCGGCTTGGTGCAGTAGAAGGGGAGTAGGTAGTCAGGGTTGTTCAGGATGATCCAGGTATCGTTGAGTGCGCTAATCAGAAGAAGCAGGCCCAAGAAGCGAATGTCATGCCCGCGGCTCCAGACGGTCCACCACGTGCCGAGAAAAGTCGGCTCCTCCTGTCTGCCGAGATAGGCATCGTAGACTTGAAACACCCACCAGGGGAGCGTGAGCAGCATGAAGAAAAACACTTCGGCGGCGCGGCCGGATACACGGCCTAACGTCAGGCTGGTTGCGAGGAGCAGAAGCGTGACGGCGAAGCTAAGGAGCGCTGCTTTCCAGCGCCGCTGGATGAGCTGGCCCAAGCCGGGGATCAATGAGGAGAGGACGGCGTCACGCGTCATGCGGCACACGCGCGCTTCACAAATGACGAGTGACGAATGACGCAGAAGGTCGAGCCCTGCCAGGCGCGACCTTCTGCCTACCCGCCGAGGGTGTCGAGGGTTTCTTTCAGGCTGCGGCGGATGCAGGTGAAGATCGGC
Organism: Nitrospirota bacterium; assembly: GCA_016195505.1. Lineage (GTDB taxonomy): Bacteria > Nitrospirota > Nitrospiria > Nitrospirales > Nitrospiraceae > Nitrospira_D. Next base: position 7,764 of record JACPZN010000148.1, read on the forward strand.
GTGTCCCGCAACGTATAGCGCGACCCTTCGGTCTCCCTTAAGGCCATCACCAGGTCCAGAAAGTCCTCCGGCTTGTCGCTCTCGAACGCCACCACCCATTCCTGATCGTCCAGCCCAAATGAATACGTCGTGTTCAGCTTCACCGACGGAAACCGGTGCCCCACTTCGATGTGCTCGTCCATCATGCCCTGCCGGGCTGCTTTGGTCAGCAAAAACCACTCCCGGGTCTTCAGAAACGGATAGACGAAGATGTACTTGCCCTTGCCCGGGACGACGGTCAACCGCTTGCCCTCCTGGCCCGCGTGGGTGTGGTGGTCCACATAGGTGGAGCGCTTGGTCATCGACAGATAGGAATAGGGGGTTGTGAGATACTGCCCCAGCCCCGAGGCCAGGATCTTGGTGCTCATGTCCTGGAAGAGTTCCAGCTCGTAGCTGATGCGCCAGAGCATGAGGTCGCAATCGCCGCGGATCCCGACGGCAGAATAGGGGACGACGAGGACTTTGCCCGTGTAGTCCTCCACGGCCCGCAGAAACTCCTGCTTGCCTTGGGTGCGCGCCGCTTCCGGCAGCCGCCGCCAGGCCGGGTCCACCTTATAAAACACAAAGTTCACATACTGGCGCCGCGGGGGCGGCCGCGGGTTGGGGCTGTTCAGAATTCGACATCGGCTCTCCTGTGAATGACGGCTGGCACCAATGCGGCCGACAACGGCGCGTTTCTTTAGCACTTCACCTTCCGCCTTGTCAACGGGACGGATCGCCACCCTTCCCACGAAGACATCCCACCCGATGAAGACGCCAGAAGGTGCAGGATCGCGACAAGCTCAAGTACAACAGGGGCAGATGGCTGTGAACAGTTTCATGGATGCTCTCCGTGGGTGAGGAGAATCAACCGTGCCCCCTGCGCATGATTCTGGTAGAGTTGCCGCGTGACGCGAATTCAGATTTGGCTCAACCTCAGCGGATTAGGAGTGCTGATTGCTTTCTTAGGGCTTACCTATTGGCTGCACACCGGCGCGCGTGCAGTCCCTGGGTTGATCGAGCAGCTCAATGACGAGGATACGACGGCGCGAATTTTGGCGGCCCAGTGGTTGGCGAAGCTGGGGCCTGATGCTAAGGCCGCCTTGCTGACACTTTTCGACTTGGCCCTGCGCGATCCCAATCAAGATACGAGCGCGGCAGCCGCGACAGCGATTCGCGTGCTGGATCTCCAAGTCGCACGCGAGGTCGTGGCCGGCTCCCTCCCGGCCCTGTGGGATGCCAACCCGGAAGCACGTCGCAAGGCCTGTGTGGTGTTGGGTAGCCTCGGCCCGGTCGCCAAACCGGCCGTGGCTTCGCTCATTACGATGCTGGACGATACCGATGAGTTGGTGCGCGAACGGGCCGTGGGCGCACTCGGTACGATCGGCATTCCACAGACCGACGTGATCGCCGCCCTGACGAAAGCGATGCACGACGAGGCCTCAATTGTCAGAGAGCGGGCTGCCGCCCAGTTCGCATTTAACATACCGGTGACGGTCGCCTCCGTTTCCACTTTGATGGGACTCCGAAACGATCGAGACAAAGCTGTCGCTTCGCTTGCCCAAACTGCGCTTGAACGGGCAGATCAGAAGGAAGATGAGGTCGTTCGCAACCTTGTGACCCTGCTCGAACGTCCGGGAGAAAAAGACTACGCCCTCCAGCAACTCGCACAGCTGGGACCGGATGCGGCCGAGGCTGCGCCGGTTCTAATGGCTATTCTGAAAGAGGACTCCCTTGCGTTGAACCGCTACCTCGCCGCGGAAGCGCTCCGGGCCATTGGACCGTCGGCAGAGGAAGCAGTCTCTGCCTTAATCGCGGCGCTTCATGACCCCGATCCGATCGTGATCGAAAGCGCTGGCGAAGCGCTCGAAAGCATCGGAACTCCCGAAGCACTCAAAGCCATTGAGCCCCTGCGCAAGGAGAAGGCGTCATGACCGATGAGGCGTCGCCATCGAGACCCACCGGACTTATCCTCTCTCTCTATTGGAGCAGCATTCTCATAAACCTTTCCCTCCCGTGGGGTCTGCTGACGCTCTTCGAGATCTCCGCCCACCGCCGCACAGTGGGTGAAGCGTTCAGGCATCTCAGCCTGCATTTCTTTGCGCCAGGCTATCACTATTTCCTCATCGGCCTGCTCAGTGCGGCTCCCTTCGTTGTCTGGGCGGTATTTCTCCTGTTTCATCTTGGATGGAACGACCGGCTGGAACCAGCACAGCGCTCGCGCCGAATGGCCGGCATACTCGGCAGCCTGATCCTTATGCTCGGTGTAAGTTTCTGGACGCACTTGAGCGCACTCATGTATCCAGATGCCCAAGGTGCGTTGGTGTATTTCCTTCTGCCCTATATCCTCATTGTCTTGCTGCCGCTCGGTTACGGAGCAGGCCGTCTCATCCTGGCCTTCGTGACCATGATTCGCCGGGATGGCGGAGAACCGGCCTGAGGCTAGACACCTGCCCAGCCCTGAGTATAATGGCATCATCCCATGTCTATGATCAGATTGGTTCTCGTTATACTCGGCCTCGGACTACCATTTTGGATTCCCACATCTCTTTGGGCAACCGCCAATTATGAGGAGGGCCTCAAACAATTGGCGGAAGGGGTGATCGCGGGAGCCGTGAAAGCGAAGAAGCAGCGCCTGGCCTTTCTGGACTTTACCGATTCCAAAGGTAACGTCACCCCTCTGGGACAGTTCCTCGCCGAGGAAGTCGGGACGCAAGTCCTCGTGGCGGGTGAATTGAAAGTGGCGGAGCGCACCCTCGTCCGTTCGACGCTGAAGAAACTGCACGTGAGCCAGATCGACCCCGCTCACGCCAAAGCTGTGCGACGAGCGGCGAAAGCGATCCGCGCTGACGTGTTCATCAGCGGCTCGTACCTGGAAACCCCCGAGGGTGTGCAAGTCACCACGAAGCTCATTAGTCCATTGAACGCGCAAATGGTCGGGGCGGCACGCGGCACCCTGCCGAAAGCCGGCCCGCTGGGTGAGCTGATCAAGGAAGCGAACAAGCCGCCCGTGGTAAAAATTGAAGGCCCCAAGGAACCGCCATTGCCTGCCGGGCTTGGTTCTCATCGGAACGAGTACTACGAGCTGGCGGTGCAATCGATCGAAAAACAGGACGGTCAAGCGAAGCTGGACCTCACGATCGAAAACCGCTCCCCGCGCGATCTGAAAGTGCTCTGCCTCTTGCAAGAAACCATGTTGAAGGACGAGCATGGTGCCACCTGGCAGCAGGGAGTCGAGGAGAATCGAGAAGGGCTATGTATGCGAGGCCTCGAACTGTCCCCGCGCGAAAAGGAGCGGGCCGTCTTGATGTTCACCGCACCGCCCGATGCATCGGCCTCGCAGTTCACGCTACAGTATCATGAGAAATCACCGCGACGAGACGCCGTGTTTACGATTGAGGGACTGAAGATCGCATCCGGCGTGGTTGCTATTCCAGTCAACCCAGAACCACAATGACGAATCCATGGCGCACACACTCAAGCAAGTCTTGACCGTTGCCGGGTCCGACTCCGGCGGAGGCGCAGGGATTCAGGCCGACATCAAGGCCATGTCGGCAAACGGCGTCTTCGCCATGTCGGTGATTACGGCGATCACAGCCCAAAATACAGAAGAGGTCACGGACGTCTTTGAATTGCCGGCCGCGATCATCGCCGCGCAAATCGATGCCGTGTTCGACGACTTCGACGTTGCTGCTGTGAAGACCGGCATGTTGTCTTCCGCAGCCATCGTCGATGTGGTGGTTAAGATGCTGAAGCCCCAGAACGTCGTTAACCTCGTCGTGGACCCGGTGATGATTTCAAAAAACGGCCATCCGCTCCTGAAGCCGGATGCCATCGACGCCGTCAAGACGCAGCTTTTCCCGCTCGCATTGATCGTGACGCAGAACGTGCACGAAGCGCAGCAACTCTCAGACATTGAGATCACGTCGCTGGCCGATGCGCGGCGGGCGGCAAAGGTGATACATGGCTTTGGGTGCAAGCATGTCTTGATCAAAGGCGGCCATCTGCTCTCCGAGCGGGCTACCGACTTGCTCTACGACGGGCGGTTCTTCAACGTCTTGAAGGGCGAGTTCATCGAGACCCGACACACTCACGGTACCGGCTGCACCTTCGCCTCCGCATTGGCGGCGCACCTCGCGCGCGGACGATCGGTCCTCGACGCCGCCCAAGCAGCCAAGTCTTATGTGACAGAAGCTATCCGTCATGGTCTGGCAATCGGCCACGGACAAGGCCCGACAGATCATTTTTATTTTCTTGAGCGATAAGAAAGAACGGATGTTGCCACGACATTACCCTCCCATCACCTTCCTCCTCACCGGTTTCAGTTGGCTGGTGCTTTCGTCGATTCTAGGCTTGGCGATCCTGGTCGGACTGGTCCGTGGCACCCCGCTGCCGCCGTGGGTGCGGTTGGTGCACGTGCATGCTGCGCTGGTCGGTGGTGTGGCTCAGATGCTTCTCGGTGGGCTTCAGGCGTTCCTTCCGCCACTGCTCATGACCGGCCAGAAGCAACTGGGTTCCCATCCTGTCCTGTTTCTGACGGTCAACGCCGGCACGGTCGGTATGCTCGTGGGTTTCTGGCTGCACCAGTACATCGTCGTGGGCACCGCCGGTTTCCTCGTAATCGGCGCCTTTCTCTGGATCGCCCGCGATTCCTGGGCCGGAGTGCAGCAGAGTCTTGCTTCGCCGAATCTCTGGTATTACGCCGTGGCTCTTCTCGCTCTTTTGGGCGGGCTGGCCTGCGGCGAGACGCTGGCGTTCGCCCTTGCTCAGGAATCCTATGGCTATGTGCGGCTCGCGCATATCCATCTCATTCTGCTTGGCTTCGTCACCTTGGTCATCATCGGCACGATGTACAATTTGCTGCCCACGGTGTTAAATACCTCTCTATCCAGCCCGCGGCTCGCGCAGTTTGTGCTGATCCTCATGCCGCTGGGCGTGGCGGTCTTGATCGGCGGATTCATGAACTCGTCAGTCCCGATCGAAATGGCCGCTGGTGGAATCCTCTTCGTCGGAGGAACGCTCTACACGGTCAATCTTTTCCGAACCTGGATGGCATCGACCCACAAAGGCAATGCCGCCTCAGACCATCTCTTGATCGGCACCTTCTTCTTCCTTTTCACGATTATTTTGGGTGTGCTTGTGGGAGTGAATAGTTTGTCGAATCCACCGCTGATGCCCTACGGCAGGCTGCACCTCGTCGCCTATACCCACATGACACTCGTGGGATTTATCATCAACACGATCATGGGAGCGCTGTCCCATTTTATCCCCATGAGACTCGCTGCCAGCCGAGTTCCAAGCGAGAAGAAGCGCGGCCCCTATCTCGATCGGCTCACGACGATCATGGACCGCTGGCGGAGCGTCCAAATCGGTGGGCTCAGCCTGGGCACGATGGGGCTGGGCGTTTTGGCATCGCTTACCTGGAATGTGCCGCTTACCTCGGTCTACATCCGCATCGCGACCTGGACTTGTCTTGGGCTGCTACTGAGCAGCCTCATTCTTTTTTCGGTAAAACTGGCGACGGCACTGGGCAGACAGCCAGAGGACTCGGTTCATCCATCGAGCTAACCGATTGGTCCCATTTGTCTCCGTACTCTGATCCCTGCACCTCTTGAACAAATCTGGCCCAACTACTCTTCTCTAACCCGCCGTTTTTTCAGCGCATCGGGAACCTTTTTCTCCAGCCTGTTTCTTGCTCTGTCTAACCACCAGATCATGGCTTCGTCAGGACAGGCCAAAGGAGGAGTGACTTCCATGAATGACCAGTTGGCTCAGATGGTCCCGGATCCCTGGCAAAGCCTTTTCCACATTCTTACGGTCCCGCTTTCCTGGATTCCCGACATGCAGCAGGCGCTGATCGGTTTCGTGTTGTCTTCTGCGACCGGGTGGCTGGCCGGAATCTATTACCTCCTGCTCCTGTTTCCCGTGCTCTTGTGGATCGGCGCCGTCTGGTGCACCCATCTGACGCTCTATACGCTGCCGTTCCGTTCAGGCCGTATCGAACTGATGAAGATGCTGCTGCTGGCCTGGTGGGACACGGCTTTTGCGATTTGGATGTACTGGGTCGGGCTCGCCCGGTTCGTGATGGTCGTCGGCGGCTGGTTCTTCACCTTGGGCCGGCTAGCTCTGAAACTGTTTGCCGAAATGATGAAACAACTCGTCGTTCTGCCGTTCAAGATGACCGGTCAGATGACACAAAGCTATTTCCAGCCAGGCGTGCCCTGGATCGCTTTTTTGCTCCTGATCTTCTGGTGCCTGCTGGAAGCAACGATCTTCACCTACACGCTCATGCCGACGGTGACAGAAGTCCTCGCCGGCATCACCGGCTCGGATGCTTCGATCATGACCGGCACGATTCTGTACTTCTTTCTGTTCTTACTGATCATGGGCAGCTTCGCCTGCATTCAGGTGCTGGCCGACGCGATGAAGAATCACGAATACCGCTACCTTGTGCAGATGCTGCTTGTGGAAGTGTTCGTCATGATTTTCGAGGTGATGTTCCTGTACCGGGAACTGGTGGACGCCATTACGCCCTGGATCGCTCAACAAACCGGCGAGCAGTTCCGACTCGGCATCGGCTTCACCCTCTCGTTGGCGACCTTCGGCTGGGTCGGCGTCCGCGGCATGACCTGGTTTCTCTTTGGGCAGTACGGCACGCCGCCCTTATTGTCCTTTATTTCGCGCCGGCCGATGTATCAGGCGACAGCAGCCGATGACAGCCCACAACCCGCCGTCGAACCGCCGGTGTGGTGGCAGGCTCCCATGGAAGATTTCAAACGTGAGATCGGCTGGCTGCATGGCAAGGCTCAGGAACTCATGGAGTTTCTGATGTTACCGGTGCTGCATGTGGCGGCGGCTCTGCTCAATTTCACGATGATTCTGGTCACGGGGAAACCGGTCTTCAGTATTCCGTTCAAGAGTTTGAAGGACGTCGTTGACGCGCGGGAATTATTTCCCGCCGTTCGATGGGAGCCCAAAAAGGCGGCGTCATGAACCGCGGACTAACCTTCGCCATTTCCAGCGCTCTGACCGGCGTGCTGCTGGTAGCAACGCTGGCAAACTGCACGGGTGAGCCGGCCGAGTTGCGTAAGCCCAAGTCCACCCTTTTCATCGGAGTCGACGCGAGCGGGTCGTTCCGCAACTCAGGCCATTACGAAAACGCCCTCTCGTTTCTGGCCCATTACATCTATGGCCACATCAACGAACTCGGCGGGCTGGAGAAACCGCAGGCCATGTTTGTCGCGAGCGTGGGCGGCAAGACCCTCCATGAGCCGAAAAGCTTTCATCCCATCCACGAGTTCGAGGGTAAAGAAGTCTCGCAGATCGAAACCGAACTGAAGAAATGGTTCCCACCGACCGACGTCGTGACGGATTTCAACCCGTTCTTCCAGAAGGTTGCGCGCATCACCAAGGAACGCAATCTTGTTCTCGCACCGATCAATATCGTCATCATCACAGATGGGGTGCCAGATTCCTCGGTCAGCGGTGCGAAAGCCGGCGCGCAAGAGCTCTATAAGAGGATCGACCTGAAACCTTTGGAGTATCTCTCTCGTAACGTCACCCTGCGCCTGGCCTATGTTCATCCGAAAGTCAGCGAACAGTGGCGCACCCATGTGCCACGCCATCGCGTCCGCCTCTGGACGGTGGACGCAGAAGTCATGAAAGGGTGGAAAGCCCAGATGCAACCGGGCATCGACCTGCAGGAGCAATCCAAATTCTGGCGTTGGCTGCGCGACAATGTGGACTTCCGCATCCGCGCGAACAATTGATTCCCCTTCGGTCACCGGTAACGACTCCTGACCTCACCGTCGAACTCTGATACACTCCTTGCGTGGAAGAACGATTTTCGTTTATTGATTCCTTAGGTCACCGAGTTGCATCCATCCTGACGGTTCCGGATAGCGGCACGGATCGCATTGCCCTGTTGTGCCACGGGTTTCTCTCCTCCAAGACCAGCTCGACAAACAACGCGCTGACCCGCATGCTGATCGAACGAGGCATCGCCACGTTTCGCTTCGACTTCTTCGGGCAAGGAGAAAGTCCAGGCCCTTTCGAAGAGATCACGACTACATTGGCCGTGGAGCAAGCCCTGGCTGCGCTTGATCTCGCCAGGCAGAAAGGCTATCGGCAGATCGGCTTGATGGGCTCCAGCTTCGGCGGTCTCGTTGCGATTCTGGCTGCCGCGCAGCGGACGGATCTCGCCTGCCTCGCATTGAAATGTCCGGTCGTTGATTTTGCGGAAGAGCTACGGCTAGAGTTCGGCGATGAAGAACTGGCGCGATGGAAGGCGACCGACACAATTCCCAACATCATGGGTGGCCCAAACCGAATTGCGCTTCGCTATGCCTTCTATGAGGACTGCCTTCGTCAGATCGCATACAATCCCGCACGATTGATTACAGCCCCGACTGTCATCGTGGAGGGCGACAGAGATGAGCATGTCCCGCTCCACCAGAGCCGGCACCTGTATGAAGCCCTCCGGGTCAAGAAACACCTAGAGATGGTGCCCGGTGCCGATCATCAATTTACGAAAGGCGAAGACTTCAAGCGGATGACGAACGTGATCGCCAATTGGCTAACGGAACATCTCACAGAATCTCATTGACGTGAGGAGAGCGGGCAAACCACTTGTGACACTGCCGGTGCTCTATCCGCGCTTGAGGCGTTCAATCACCACACTACCTTCTCTCTCACGCTCGCGAGATTGCTCTCACTTCCGGCGCTCATAGCCACCGCCTTGGCCTCCTTCCACCCACCCAGGTAGCCACGTAGCCGTCTGTGCTCAATAGTGCGTAATCGCTTTACAAACCAGCTTCATATGCGAACATCTAAACCAACGTGGTCACTACGGTACATCTGCACGCTCTGAGTTCCTTTGTGCAACGCTACGTCGGTATTCACATCAACAGAGGCCTGTTCCCATGGCTGGTGGGAACGATGGTACCTATCATCTTGGCTCCATCTCTGATTGCATTTGCAGGAGAGACTGACTCTGGCCGCCATAGCCTCATTCTTCGATCTCCGTTAGAATCCTCTGGCTCGACGAATTCGACATCGGGTGTCAAACGCTCTCGTTCGACTCCCCAGTCCGCTTCTCCTGTTGCCCCATCACTCCCCCTCCATCATAAGCTGACGAAGAAACCAAAGGTGCTTTCGTCGACGCTCACGCCAACCGCTCCCGTTGCAGCGACCGGCTCTCCGCAGCCCAGCCCGTCGCCCTTGTCGAGCGGCACTTCCCTCAACGAGATCAGACCTTCCACACAGCTAAAACCAGTCGCAACCGCGCCAACCATCTCATCCTTGCTTGGAGGTGCGGCCGTTCCCGCCGTTCGTACGGCATCGGCTACGCCATCCATCGCTGCCGCCAGTTTGGGTACCCCCGTGACTCAACTCCCAGGGTCCATGCAGCGCCTGCTTCAGGCCAACCCTTCCTTCGCGAATCTGTTGCAAGCCCCTACCCCCGTTGTGTCAACGCCTCCTCCCGTCCCTCCAACACCCCCTCCCTCCACACCTCCGCCCCCTCCGCCACCGCCACCAACCCCGACCACCGGCAGCGCGACACTCACATGGACCGCTAATGGAGAGCCGGACTTAGCGGGATATAAAGTCTACGTGGGAACGTCCTCCGGCATATATAATTTTTCCGGTTCGCCATTTACCCCTGGAAAGGTGACGACCTATACCGTGACGAACCTTCCACGGAACAACACCTACTTCTTCGCGATTTCCGCCTACGACAGCGCCGGAAACGAGAGTCCGCTTTCGATCGAAGTCAGCAAAAGCATCTTTTGACAACCGCTGAAAACCGCCGCCAGCTGCGTTCTCAGCTCCTCAAAATCCTCAACGTACCCCAGAGGGTACGCCTCCGGTTTTGATTCGCCTGCGGCCTTGCTTGACAACGGTCTTGAGCGGTTGCTTCGCTCCATCACACCAAAGCCCCGGCAGGATGCTCAAATAGACGATCCAACAAGGCCGCAGGGAGTTCGGCGACTGCGACGTACCCTCTAGGGTACGTCGCAAGGAGACGGACGACTGAGAACGACATTGGGCGTCTATTTGAGCATCCTGTTAGGATTTGGCGCACCGAAATCCTGTGTAGCTATTTCGCGTCTCGGGTGGAAGCTTGAAGCGGCCGTAGGTGAGGAGGTACTTCGGTAGATCAGCCCATGAGCCGCCGCGCAACACTTTGAATTGTCCTTGCTCGGGCCCCGGCGGGTTTCGATCGGGCGACGTCTCATAGTAGTTCGCTGCATACCAATCCTGCACCCATTCCCACACATTGCCTGCCATTTGATAGAGGCCATAAGAACTCTTGCCCTGCTCGTAGGAACGCACTGGCATTAGGACCTGGCTGTAGCTGAACCGTGCGCCAAGCGCGAAGTTGGCCAACTCTTTCGTCGGCACTTGGTTCCCCCAGGGATATAACTGCCCGTCCGTGCCTCGCGCGGCCTTTTCCCATTCCGCCTCAGTCGGTAACCGTTTACCTTTCCATCGACAGTATGCATCGGCATCGTGCCAGTCGACGCCAATCACCGGGCGATCGCCATGGAGACTGAGATTCACCATCTCCCATCGCCACGGGGCCTCATGATGCTCAGCCGCAAGAAACGCCGCGTACTGCGCCGTCGTCACTTCGTGCAAATCCATCGAAACAGCGTCCAACCAGACTCGATGCAACGGCCGTTCATCCTCCAGCGCCTGCGTCCCATCTGCCCCCATGGCAAACATCCCCTCGGGAATCATCATCATAGGAGATTCAGCTGCAGCGGACGTACTCAATGCTTTGGACTTTTTAAGCCGATCAAGTTGTGCAGAGGCGGGAGAAAGAAGCGACGGGCCCGAGGCAAGAAGCAGCGCGGCCGCGAACGGCCAAGAGGGAGTTCGGCGGGTCAATAGACTACTCCTCCAACCACCCAATGGCAGTCGTCAACGACGTCAATGAGGAGGCGTGTGAGGTTCATGCGGGCGAGCTGTGTCGTCACTTCGTCTTCGGTGAAGGCGGCCAGCAGCGAATTGTAGAAGTCACGCCGTAGGATGTCAGGCTCGCCGGCTGCGTACCGATCGACAATCGCCTGCGCTTCTTCCGGTGAGTCGGGTCGGAGCAGATCCATCACCAACACCGGCGAGCCCGGCTTTACGAGTTGGCGGAGCTTGTGCCAGAACTGAAGCGGATTAGGCAGATGGTGTAAGAGACTATTGCACAGAGCTGCGTCAGCAATGTTGGCTCCGGCGACTGACTCAAACCGTTCGCAACGCAACGTGATGCGATCGGCCAGCGCTGCCTGTCTTGATTCTCTTCTGCAAAATCGGCTCGGGCATAGGCCTCGGCCTGCTTGGGATCATCCATCAATTCGGGTTCGAGCGTACGATCCATGCGTAACCAGCTTTCAGCGATCAGTCATCAGCTTTCAGCAAGTCAGCCAAAACCCTAAGCGCTGAAAGCTGATCACTGATCGCTCACTGCCTATTTCACTTCCACCACGTCCCCCGGCCTCACGACACCCTCGCGCAGCACTTTCGCATAGACCCGGCTCCAGCCGGGGTTCTTTTTCTGCGAGATGCGCTGATAGTCCTCATCGCGAAACCATCGCGCGTTCTTATGACAAGGAGCCGTGTAGCTCTTCACTTCGAGCAAGACCTCCGGCCCAACGGACAACCGCATACCAGGCCGAATCAAATTCCACTCCACCCCCGCGATCGTCAGATTCTCCCCCGAGGACCCCGCGTCGATCGGATGCCCTTCATCTTGCAGCCGTTCCAGCAGTCCGAGCGAAAAGAGACAGACCGCGCGATCAGGGCCGCCATGCACGTTGAGATTCCCCTGTCGGTCGCCCTCCGCACCCTTCTCGGTCACCCTCGCTTCAAGCACCGGCCGTTTAGGCACTCCTCCGTCCGAGACGTTGATCTGATGCACATGCGGATAAGGCGGTTGGCCGGTATTCACTATCTATGCACTTCCATCGCAGGGTTGGGCCGGAATAAATTCCAGAGCGAGCCACCCGTCTCGCTCCCGCTGCCACTCACAATGGTGACCCGTCGCCGCAAAAGCCGCAACACTTTCCTCTCGCTGATCCACCAATAGACCGGAAACCAGCAGCCTGGCTCTCGTGCGGCCGGCCAGCCTGTCAGCGAGCTCGAACAACGTCTGTCGATCAATGTTAGCGGGCACAAAATCGAAGGACTGCCCGCCGCTCAGATCCGGACGAACCGCGACGGTCTCCCAGCTCGGTGTAATGACAATCCGTTTCCCAATCCACAAGGGCTTGACCGACTGAGCCCAGACCTTGTTCCAATCTTGATCAGGCAGCGCTTGCACAAGAATCTCCGGCCCATCGACGCCGTCGAGCTGCCGAAGAGTCTGCCTGAGCCGCACCAAATGATTGGGCGACCAACTCCGGCTCGGCCAATAGAGATGAATCGTGTCGTCGTCCTGCCACCCGCTCTGCACATCCGGATCATCTAGCTCGGCCAATAGTTCACCGGCATCGATTGTCGATGAGAGCTGAACGTCCACCGAATCAGAAGTTGCGTCTTGTTTCTGCATGGCCATTTCCCGCAGACTGTTCAAAAAGCTTGTCCGGCAAGGCCGCAGCAATCGAGGAGGCGAGGCGTACTCTTTTTGTACGTTGAGCCTCTAAGCGCAGTAAGAACGAAGCCGGCAAGGTTTTTTCAACAGCCTGCTAGTCGTTGACGACATCATGGGGTTAAAGTAAGGTCGATTGAAGCATGGCCGATTTATCTCGCGCCGCACATCTGCAACGTCTCATCGGCAGGATCGAACGTCTCATTCAACGAGGCGCAGAGGCCAGCTCCTATTTCACCAAATGGCGCCTTGCGATTTTCCTGACCGGCCTCGCCTGCACCATCACGCTCTACAAGTCCGGCTGGTACAGCGCCGGCTGAAGTACCGACTTCGCATCCCTACGCGAAGGATCTCGATCTTGTCGGACCACATTCCCTGCTACACCTACTCGACACGACTGTTTCCGATCATGGGCATACCAGATTGACCTCCTGGCTGCTCTCGCAGCTACCGGCTCCGAGCGTCTGGGAGCAGCGCCAACGTCTCATCAGGGAAGTAGACCCTCGCTCGCTCTTCCGCGATCGCCTCGTACTCGAAGCGCACCTGGCGGGCGAACAGGAGATCAATGGCCGCCGCCTGACAGCCGTCCTACAGCACCAGCTTGGATTTCCTCGGCTGAACCCGACGCTTGCCCTCCAGAGTCTCCTGGCGCTGGTGACCGCAGTGCTGGGAATAAGCGCCCTCCTCAACTGGCTCCCCGGCTATTGGATGTTCTCGTTCGGCGCCTACGCGCTGATCTATTTTATGACCGATCAAGGGGAGGAGCTCCTTGAACATGCGGTGGGCCTCCATCATGAAATGGAACGACTGGGAACGGTCTTGCGCTATCTGGAACGTCATGCGCGCGTAAAGGCCTCTGCCTTGGCCGCCTCCTGCGCCTCGCTGATGCAGAGCGCTGTTAAACCTTCGTTCCATGTGAAACAAGCGGCGCGGACGCTGCAAGCGATCAGCATCAAAGCCCATCCGCTCGTCCATCTGGCCGTCAACGCGCTGTGCCCCTGGGACCTCTGGTTCACACGACGCTTAATCCACATTCAACAAGCGATCAAAAGCCACCTCCCGGTCTGGCTCGACTGTTTGGCGGAAGTTGAAGCGGCGTCGGCCCTGGCCACATTCGCCTACCTCCATCCCGACTACACCTGGCCGACCCCTCTCTCCATCATCGGTGAGCAGAACGGCGCCAACGCGGTCATTCGCGCCCGCCGGCTGGGACATCCGCTTTTGCCTGCCCTGACGCGTGTACCAAACGATATCCATCTGGCCGGGCTCGGCTCGATCCACCTCATCACCGGCTCGAACATGTCCGGCAAAAGTACCTTCCTCAGAACGATCGGCATCAACCTCTGCCTGGCTCAAGCTGGGGGCCCGGTCTGCGCCGGGCAATTCGACTGGACCTGGAGCCGGCTCGCCTGCTGCATTCGCATCGACGATTCGCTCGATGCAGGCCTGTCGTTTTTCTACGCCGAGGTAAAACGGCTCAAGACGATTCTCGACGCGACCCAGGAACGCACCGCACCGCCCGTGCTCTTCCTGATCGACGAGATTTTTAAGGGAACGAACAACCGTGAACGGTTGATCGGCAGCCGGGCCTACATCAAAACACTGTCGGGAGGAAACGGATTCGGGCTGGTCAGCACCCACGACCTGGAGCTGACAGATCTGGAGAAAGAGATTCCGTTGCTAACCAATGCGCACTTCCAAGAAACCGTCGCCGCCGGGGCGCTTGAGTTCGACTACAGACTCCGCCCAGGCCCCTGCCCGACGACCAACGCGCTGCGGATCATGGAATTGGAGGGATTGCCGGTGCCTCCACCTCAGGTCTGATCGTTGCCGCCTTTTTATTCCCTGCGTTACGAGCATCGCGAAGCGGACCACGAACGTCGCTTCAACGCACTGGGTCTTGGCAAGGTCTGGTTCTACGAGCACCACACGACAGCGTCAGCGAAAGCGGATCGTCTCTTCCCTTTATACAGCTATTCGTCGAACCTTGAGAGCGGGAATGCTGAATTCTCACTCTTGTGGCCGCTGGCTGAATACAAGAGCCGACAGGGAGTCATGACTTCAGCCAGCCTGCTGTGGTGGCTCGCATCATACGATCGTCCGGATCAAACTCATTCGAATTTCCACTTCTTCGGCAGTTCAAAAATGACGATGGTCCGTCGCGTCAGGAGTCCCACAGAATCGACGTTTGAACTGAACCCCGTCTTCCCTCTGTACCGGTACCGAAACGAGACGGGCCGGGGAAATTCGTGGGATCTCCTCGGAGGACTCATGGGAATCGATTCGACCAAGGATCGCTCCCGAGTGAAACTTTTCTGGCTTCTTTCGATCTGAGGTCGTCGATCTGAGTCGCGATGGCATTGGCTTACCGCGGGAAGTATTTGCCTGACGCCGCAAACACTGGCACACTGCAGCCTGCATCGTACCGATCGAGGGGGCCAGTATCCCACACGAACCTGTTCAGAATAGCTCATTGCGACATCCCCTCCGCGGCCTCTTGATCGCCCAGTTCTGCGGCGCGTTCAACGACAACGCATGGAAGCTGATGGTCGCCTTGCTTGGCATCCGCCAGTTGCTTCCGATTGACCAACAGGTTGTTGACGG
>JACPZN010000149.1 GCA_016195505.1 Nitrospirota bacterium
CGTACCAACAACAGCGCCAACAGGAGCTTGTGGCCCTCCTCCGCCAACCGCGCACGCCTGAAATCGTCACCCGTGAACTGAGTGCCTTGCTGGTCGTGTATCCCGACCAGACAGGCCCCCCGGCCTATCAAGACGCCGTTCACCAGATGCGCGCCGCCGTCAAAACCATGGCCCTCGCCGTCGATCAGCAAGTCACCGCCGGCCAGCGCCGCCACGCCGTCGCCAAGCTCCAACGGCTCATCGACCAGCTCCACGATCTGCAGGCAGAGTAGTTCATCTGGTTGATCTGGTTTGTTTGGTTTATCTGGTTGGGTTTCCGGTCCGGACAACGAGACAAACCAAAAGAACCAGACAAACCAGATAACAAGATCATTTGACGGGTGATGAACGCCGCGCGCTTGTTCGCGTAGTAGCATATATGCTATGTTCCCAAAAGAGGGAGAATGGCAGATCCATCGCGCAAGCTGCCGTCAAGTCGCCTGGTCTATGACGGCGCGGTGTTCCGAATCGAGTTCTACGTCGCTCCGAGCCGGGCTGCACCGGCAGAGGCATGGCTCGAACAGCTTCCTATTGGTGGTCAGCAGAAGTTTGCAGCGCTGTTTGCGCGCATGGGAGACACGGGAAAGATTTGGAATGAACGCAAGTTCAAACATTTGACCGAAACGGACCAGATCTTTGAGTTCAAGGTCGAGGCCGATCGAATCCTGTGCTTTTTCTTCATCGGTCGGCGACTGATCTTGACGCATGGATTCAGGAAGGCCGGCGACAAAACTCCCAAACGAGAAATCGACCGAGCCGAAGCCTGCAAGAAAAATTTTGAAGGGAGAGTGAAGCATGAAGGCTAAAGAGGCGCGAGCGGGCAAGGGATGGCTAGATAGAAAGCTGGCGAGTCCAAAATTCCGCAAAGGATTTGAAGAGGAAGTACAGAAATTGGCAATCGGTGAGCAGCTCTCTCGACTGCGTCAAGAGGCGGGACTCACTCAGGCACAAGTGGCTCAGCGAGCCAAGACGACGGCCTCTGCCATCAGCCGTTACGAAAACGCGGGGTACGATCGCTACGAACTCCGCACGCTTCAGAGGATCGTCCTTGCCTGCGGAGGGCGACTCGATATTATCATGGAGCCGGGGCCGAAAACTCACCGGGCTGCTTAGGCTAGTACGCCGCGCGACGCGAAACGGGCTCGTCTGTCTGGTTCATCTGGTTTCTTTGGTTTTCTGTTCTGCCCAACCAAACAAACAAAATAAACCAGATAAACAAGACAAACTCTCCCGGTCGCCCTCCGCCCTTCTCCTACATCTCAGTACTGGGCCAGCTAACTCAAAACCCAGATCTCACAACTCAGAACTCAGAACTTCCCTAAGTGGGCGGGTGCTTTCTCTAAGGGAAGGGGGGGATGCCTTCACGCTTCGCGCACGGACCTCCCAGAGCGATCCGCTCGGGCTTCGCCGGGCGGAACCTTCTGGAATTCTCGCAGCCACGGTCTAGCGACCGTGGTGCCTTGGTCAGTTCCAGCTTTCCTTCCCGGCTCAGCCTCGGCGGATCCCTTCGTGGTGAAAGAGGTATTCTGCGGCGGCACATCTGAGACTGAGGAACTCTAGCGACAATGAGCCAACCTGAAGCCTTCTCCCGCATCCTCATCGACAAAGCCTTAGAGTTCAGCGGGTGGGATTTGCTGAACCCCCAGCAAGTCCAATTTGAGCTGCACACGCCGAACGGTCGGGCGGACTATCTGCTCAAAGACAGCCTCGGCCACGTGCTGTGTGTGCTCGAAGCGAAGCGCGAAGGCCTCGACCCTTATTACGCCAATGAGCAGGCCCGTGGCTATGCCGAGAATCTCAAAGCCCCGTTCATCATTCTGTCCAACGGCCGCGAGCATTGGTTCTGGAACTATGAGCGGGCCGACCAGCGCGACGCGTACCGCATTGAGCGCCTGCCCTCGCGTGATGACCTCGAACGGGTCCGGTTAAAGAATCTCCAGCCACCGCGCCCGCTCGAAAGCGAAATCATCTCTCCCGAGTATCTCCGCCATCTCAAGCACGACCTCACGCTGCGGCGCTACCAGATTCGAGCGATGGACGAGATTGCCCGGCTCTTCGATGCCAACGGTCTTCGCAAATTCCTCCTCGAAATGGCCACTGGCACTGGCAAGACACTGCTCTGCGCCGCGCTTATCCGGCGCTTTCTGATGAGCCGTAATGCCGAGCGCGTCCTGTTCATCGTGGATCGTATCGAACTTGCCAGGCAGACCATTGAAGACTTCGCTGTCGTGTTGCCGGAGTTTAAGCCG
>JACPZN010000150.1 GCA_016195505.1 Nitrospirota bacterium
ATCAAGCCACAGAGTGGGAGAAGTTTGTGAGGAGGCGAGCATGCAACGGAGATATGAGTTGATCGATATGGTTGCAGTTGTCGGGTTATGTGCCACGATTGCCGCCGCTGGCCTGTTGTTTATGGCCGCGAACGGGATGATGTCCGTTTCGCCTACCAGACATCTTGGCAGCGAACCGCTGACCGGGAATGGGGATGTGATGCGATGGCTGCAGCCGATTCTGGGTCAGGCGATAGTGGACCAAGACCTCCTTGACCGCCGGCATGCGACTGTCGCACCGGCTGCGATGGCACAGTTAACCGGAGTGAACGGAGAGTATATGCGCTGGCAGAAGTCGCCCTTCGGTTATCTTGATTCAATTAGGGCGTTTGCTATGTGGGCGGAGGCTGACAATGCGACGAGAGTCCAGACGGTTATGGGACGCGCGATCGTGCAGTTCACGCAACGCGGGGTCCGGAGCGACATGTTGTCATCAGAAGGGGACATCTTGGGCTTCAACACTCGGATGATTGATCGAACAGATGCTCTGGGGCAACGGATGGATGCCGAGTTTCTCACTAGTTGGCAGGCGAATCTCGGCCGCGCGATCGTAAGCGCTACCCAAGACAGCGCGAAGGTTTCGGCTTCGACACAGGAACGGTTGGGCTCAGCGATTATGCAGCTGACCACCGTCCAGACCTTATACGACGCAGCGCATACGGCGATTCAGGAGCAACTAGGAGGGGCGACCGTCGTAGCGACTCTCACACAATGGCAGATGAGCGGTACAGGTCTCGAGAGTTCTGATCAGGGTCCGATCGTGATGGTGGCCGAGTTACGCAGTTGGCCGACCATTCCGATGACCACCATTGTGGTGGCCTCGCTTATTCTGATGAGTCTGTTCTCTGCAGGGCTTCTCGTGTTCCCAAGGCATCCGGGGGTTCGCCTGGATGAGCTCGCTCAGATCGGGCCTGCTGCGCCGGTGTCGTACAAGGCGGTGTAAGACTCGTTGATCACATGAATCACGGCCAGTTTAGGAGAGGTGTCACATGGCTCTGATGATGGGCTTTATTCCGATGAGTGCCTTGGTGTGGTCCTAGCCTCCTCGATGGCAAGAGAGAGTGACTGGCAGGAGCAGGGTATGACCGCGCGATTTGAGTAGGGCGTCCCTCTGCTCGGTGCTGTGTCGGGGAGAAAACCAGGATGGCCGCGTCATGTCATTTTCGAGAGAGTTGGTTCGCGTGAGGTCTCGTATGAGTCATGGTCGTTCGATGGGAAAGGAGCCGCTGCTGGATGTCAACGAACGGGAAGGTGTATATCGACAGGTTACCGTCTACCACAACCGACGAAAAATTGAATGGGTTGTGTGGGAATCTTGGGAAGGTCAAGTCTGCCAGGGTGATCATATTATTCGATAAAACGACCAGGGAGGAGCGGGGATTCGGGCTCGTCGAAATGGAATCTCCCGGTGACAATCACAAGGTCATTGCGGCACTCCACGGGAGCAAGCTTGATGAATCAATCCTTTGCTGTTTTTCAATATCGCATTCAGTGAACGCTGGAAAGTAAGGATTATTAAGAGGAGGATGGGTTGGCTCATACGAAGACTCTTGCCACACAGGTGTTGGAATCTCGTCAACGCAATCCTGCTTGCGAGTTCGAACAGCTTGTGGCTGATTGCTCCGAGTTTACTTGGAATCAGCTCTTTTACGAGGTCGATCGGTTGAGCCGAACGGGTCAACTCCGCCTTACCTCGGCTGGTAACGGCCACTACTTTCTACGGCTCACGCAGAAAAAGGAGTTCAATGAAACGGAAATCGTTACAGGTCAATCCACAGCCAGTACAATTCCCATCCCCTCGTCCCTCACAGAGCCGGAATAATGCAGAGAGCTCCGCAGTGAGCTGCGCAAGTGCAGCTCAGCCGACACAGACAACAGAGCGGTTAGTATGCGTCGCCCAGCGAGCCTATCAACTCTATGAGGAGCAGGGGAGACAGGATGGACACACGCTTGAGCGCTGGCTCAAAGCTGAGCGAGAAATTCAGGAGCAATGATACTGGAGGAATGTGGACCGAGCGGCAACAGGGAGACCGAATTCACAAAGGAGGATCAGTATGACAGCAGATGAGCAGATCATAAAGATGACGATGGCGATAGAGCAGGTTATTAAGGTCATGGGGGATCGGTTCGGTTCGACGGAAGCGGATGTGGCCAAGGCCGTTGAAGCGCTCAAGCTGTCGATGCAGGCTGGTAGTAGGACCGTGCCACTCTCTTAAGCTCGCGCTGATGGCTGGCAACACCACCTTGGCTGTGAGCAAGGAACTGCGATGTCGTCTGAGGCGGGTTGTCACTGCGGGAGTGTTGAGCGGGGGCCTGACCAAATGAGGTACGGCGGTTTCTTCATCATGCAAGCGGCGCTTGGGTAGAGCCGGAGGGCATAGCTGTAAGCGTGCTCTTGGGCGCTCAGACAGGTGGAGGCTGCAAGGTGGTTTGAGATGACCTGGAACGCAGCCTGGTCGTCTTTCTCGACGACGGCGCTATACAAAGCGCAGGAGAAGTCTCCATCTCTCGAACACTGCGTGCTGATTACCAAGTGCGATCCATCCGGAAAGGTCATAAGCGGGTCTAAGTTGATGCGACTCATCGGTGCGTCTCCTCTTGCCTGAGCGGCAGCATTTACGAATTGGCCGATACGTAGGGTGTGACGTAGAGCCGTAGAGAATTGCCTTCAAACAGCACGCCTTCAAGGGCAACGACCGCACTCAAGGCTTGTTCACCTGAGCCCATTTCCACAAATCCATAGCCGGCCGATTTCCCACTATGCTTGTGTCGGACGATATAGGCGCGAGCTACCACGCCATAGGTTCCAAACAGGTCGCGCAGTTGGTAGTCGGAAGTCGCGTCTGAGAGCCCGCCGACGTACAAGACACGTTTGCTCATGGACGTTCCTTTTGTTTGGTCAAGCGATCTGCCCTGCCGACAAGGTTACACCTGGTCCCGCGGTTCGAAATAGGCATAGACGAGGACACTGATCACTCCGGTGATATACAGCACAGTTGCCGCACCCAGGGGATTGTGCGTAAACCATTGAATGAAATTCTGAAGGGCGATCATAACGTCTCGATACCTTTCTCTCTCGTCAGCGATATGAATCACGTACGGCTTCGGGAGACCGCACTGCTGCGCCGGACTGCCCACGCCGTGCCATGCTGTTGACGTTCAGGCGCGGCACAAGGTGAAACGCTAACGACCCAAGGTGGCTTGGAAGGGTTTTCGGTCGCTATCGTCACGCCGGCAGCTCTGTTCCGCCATTAGTCGTTGGCCGGTTGTGGCACCCTTTGGAATTCTGGCCAGGCAGGTCTGGAGGGAATCCTCACTCGCGCCTGCGGCTATGGCTTTGCTTGGTATGGTCGCAACTGGGGGCACGGGTATGGCCGGGGCTTTATCAGCCGCCTGTACAGATGATGCAAGGATGCCAGACAGGATGACGAAAGTACTTACGAGGACGGCGCGGTAGATTGGTAATTGGCGGTGCATGATGTGTCCTTCCCGTGGTCAGAGCTGTTGGAGGAAACACTTGCCATGGCTTCCTTGGCAATCGAGTGATCAGGGTCAGACGGTCCTGCATTCCCAGCTTGTGTAAAGCCGGACCTTCTGAGAAACAGCGGAGACTAGAGCATCGATCGCGCAGGAGCTGAATATAGGGGAAAGACGCGCGAGGGATTAGGATAGTGACCGTGACTCTTTGTAGTTCAGACTACCACACTCCTCCTGAAATAGCGAATGCTGAATTTCTTCTACGGGGGAGATGTCAGTATCTAAGCCATTGAAATCCTGCATGATAGGAGGTATGCGTGGATTAGGTATTCATCAACATATCCGAAAGGGACGCTCTACAACTGATTGCCATCTGTTTACCGCTGGAACCATGGGGTCCACGCGAGTTTTTATTTACTGTTCGTCGAATGGAAGGTAGACTGATCTCTCCTGCGAAGTGAACATCGCTGACTGCCCATCCCTCGTGCATGATCGTCCCGTTGCACGACTGATTCCCAGTCTTCGCTGTTCCTCAGTAAGACGTTCCCCACCTATCCCGTATTCTTTGAGAGGTCCTCGCAGAGGGGTTCATTCTTCACTCCCCGTTGATTCAATGGACAGACTATGGCAGAGGTTCATGTGACACCAAATCAACCTGCGAAGGCATAGGTGAGAATTCCGGATGGTACCAGGGTCCGGCTGCGTGAAGGTTGCCAAGAAGGCGTAATCGACGGATTGACGGAGCTGGTTGTAGGACCGGGCCGAAACCCAGACGGTCGGACGCAGTATCGGCTCAACTTTGGGGATCAGCCTCGTATCCTCGTGGCCGAGGACGAACTGCTGGTGTTGACTGATGCGGAAGGACTGGTTCTCATGCTCAAAAAGAAGGTGGAGTTACGCCGTTTCATGACCGAACGTTTGCGGGCTGCATTTGCAGCCGACCGCTTTGTTCCTTCCGCCTGAGGCTCAGAGGCCGATGCGTAGGATTGCTTAGGGTCAAGATTGTCGCCGGCCCACTGGTGGGCCTACTCTCCGTTCGCAGAGACGATGCTCCTCACGCGCCGTCCTGTGCTTGTTCAGTGGCTCCGCGGCGCCTGCTTCTAATCGCGCCGGACTTGTGGTTCCGGCCTAGCGACTTACTCTCCTGGGCGGCAGAGCGAGAGCGAGTATCCGGTCCAAAGCCGTGTCTTGCCAGCGAAGAGACTTCTCGCCGGATGGTTTCAATTGAAGACGTGCAGTCGACCGAATTGGGATCAGTGAGCCCCAGCAATTGCCAGCGGATCTTAGGCTTATGGACGGACTTTTTCTTCTTTTTTCCTGCTCTGCGATCTTTCCAAATAGAAGAGAGATTCATAGAGGACTCCTTCTGAGGCCGGTGGCCTGTTTCGATGCGGACAGCGAATGTTCCCCCCCCCTCTATGCCTGTATGAAGAACAAAACCTACCATCCAGGCCGCGAGGCGCCTGATACGTTCTGCTCCAGAGACAGTCGCGCACAGACTGGGAGTGAGTACGGGGAGCGCGAGGAGAGGACAATAGCTTAGCCAAGTTATATCTAACATGTATATTGTCAGGAGTCAAACTCAGGTTTGTTAGAGTTGTACGGAGATGGCGAATAAGGCATGCGGACAGCTTGGGTCTTCGGGGAAAATGAAACGACAGTTGACGTTAAGGGTGCAATGCTGTATGGTATCTTTACATTTCCTTCGTAGTAGTCCGGCGACGGGGATGTTCAAATCATAACGGACTTCGCGATCGCATCGCGACCAGGTCCAGTTTGGAGTTGCACCCTTCTCGGGTGTCTCTCGCGATCAAACTGAAAGGATAGTGTAGTGGATACGTCTGTTCACACCAATTTTCACGCCCTCGGTTTATCCGAGGCCCTCTTGCAGGACCTCGCTGCCGCAGGGTTTTCTTCACCAACTCCCATCCAGGAACAAGCCATTCCCCCGGCGCTCGCAGGGCGAGATGTCATCGGGTGCGCGCAAACCGGGACGGGCAAAACCGCGGCTTTCGTCATTCCCTTGGTCGAGCGACTTGCCGCGCTGCCGAAGGGGCAGCCCGTCGCGTTGATTCTGGCGCCGACGCGTGAGCTCGCGTTGCAGACGCTGACGACGATCGAAAAACTTGGACGGAGCCGTCGTGTGTCGGCCACTGTCATCGTGGGAGGCGCGGATATGCAGGCCCAAGTGCGAGGCTTGCGGCAGCGGCCAGAAATCCTGGTTGCGACGCCGGGTCGTCTGCTCGATCACATGTGGAACGGCACGATCTCATTGGCCTCCATCAAGATGTTGGTATTGGATGAGGCCGATCGCATGTTGGACATGGGGTTCGCGCCGCAAATCAACCAGATTCTCGATGCCTTGCCGGAAGAACGGCAGACCTTGTTGTTCTCGGCGACAATACCGACGGATCTCGCCCGATTGGTTCAAGCGAGCGTCAACAATCCCGTGCGCGTGATGGTCACCCCATCCGCAACGACGGCCGATGGCGTCACGCAGGCCGTGCACCATACCTCGCACGACGCGAAGGCCGATCTTCTCTTGTCGCTCTTGGGAGCGGACAGGGATTCGGCGCTGGTCTTTACCAGGACGAAGCATCGGGCTGATCGGTTGGGGCGCATGTTGGGGAGCGCCGGGCACAAGGTAGCCGTGTTGCACGGTGACCGCAGCTTGTCCCAAAGGAAAGCCGCGCTGGAAGGGTTTAAACGCGGGACGTTCCGTGTGCTGGTGGCGACCGATATTGCCGCCCGCGGAATCGACGTGGCGAACATCGGACATGTGATCAACTTCGACCTACCGAACTGTCCGGAAGATTATGTGCATCGTATCGGACGAACAGCTCGGATGAAGGCCACCGGTCGGGCCACGAGTTTTGTGACAGGTGAGGACCACCAGCAGCTTCGTGACATCGAACGGTTGCTGGGCCAAGCAGTCCCGCTTGCTCCGGGAAGCGCGCGACCAGCCTCGGTATCTCATATAAGGGCCGGGACTTCACACCGGAATGGGCGGCCGTCGTTAGGTCGTCCAGATGGCTTCAGGGGCCGTCGGCGTCCGAATCACGGGACGACGCAGGCTGCACAACCAACGCGCGGCGTTCAACACAAATAGCTGCATAAAATCTGAAAGTGATTCATGATTCCGGCCACGTGAGGTACAGTAAACCTCACGAGGCTGGTGCATGCAGACCGCACTTCATCGAGGGTCATTTCTCAACAGATTCCGCCGATATCCGAGGGTTCGAGTCCCCATGCCGTTTACGTGCTCCCTCGCCCGCCTGGAGCCCAACGGGTGGTTTCGAAAACCGAGTGAAGAGGTCGGGGTGGTGTACGATCTTTCGCTGCGCGGCGTGCGTGTGAGTACCGAGGCACCGATTAAGCCTGGAGACCAAGTCTCGCTGACCTTGCGATTGCCAAAGCAGATTGCGCCGGCCGAGATTACCGTGGCGACAGTTCGCTGGACGAAGGATCAGATTTATGGGCTTGCGTTCCGAAAGCTTTCTCAAACATCGCTGAATCGCCTGAATAAGTACATGTCCATCGCGACCATGGCGAGGAACTAGGGGAGATACGGGAGATGAGCCGCACATTGGAGCATGAACAGGCCATCGATCAATTGCGCCGACACTCTCGTGTTCGGGTATCAGCACCGTCCCCCTGCT
>JACPZN010000130.1 GCA_016195505.1 Nitrospirota bacterium
ACGTGTGCCGTCAGCTTCATTGACGAGGGGATTGCCATTGCTGTCATAGCCGCAGGGGCCGGTGGTGACATACAACTCATAGTCCAGCTTGCCGGTTCGGCCTGGATACAGTGTGCCGTAAAATCCCGCTCCTGTTTCCGACATGGTGGTAGGAATTATGAATTGGCTGACCAAGGGACGATCAGTCAGATCGTTCAAAGGTGAGTCATGAAGCAGGTTAAATTTGCCGAGCGGGAGCAACAAAACACCGCCGCGAAGATTCAGTTTCTCATTGATCAGATAGTCGATGTGAGCAAACTCAAGTCCGATTTCGATCTCATTCCCCGAGCTCTCTCTGATGCCATGTTCGATCTCGATCTCGGCCGCAAATTTTACGTGTTCAGTGACATCGGCATAAATAAACGGGACAAACCGCTGCTGATCGAAGTTGTTAGTAATACCGGGACGACCATCGCCAGCTTCGATACTGGCCTTCCGTTGGGATCGATACTGGATATCCATATAGCCGCCGACAATTGCTTTTGGCGCTGACACGAACGGTTTTGCATAGACCAACCGGCCAGATCCGCTCGATCCAAATGACAAGGCTGGTTGCTGATCCGTCCGGCGTTCTTTCCCAACCTCCGGAAGAGGACCCATTCCAGGTTCGGCCGCTTCTCCCGCCATGCCCTCCCTCCGTTCCCGGGGGCCTTCTCGGCGTTCGTGTTCTTGCAGACGTTTTTCGACTGCTTCATCAACCAACTTCTTGATCTCCTCCGGGGTCATGTTTTGCGCCCAGACCGGCATGATCGGCAAACTGGCGATGACGAGAGCCCCGAGGATTGACCGCATGTTCATCGGCATCCTCCATAGTGAGTTAGATTATGGTCTGACTCGGGACTCGATGGTCTCTGGTCTGTGCGTTGGAACATACAAAAATGAGGGAGCCGGATATGACCTTCGGCGGACCTCCTTTCCTGAATCGATTCATGGTGCGACGCTGTTCCAACCTGCAATTGAGGAGAAGGGGATGATGACGATGCGTTTGCAACGCTTGCACTTGAGTTCAAGCCCTCCTCCGACGACTTTGGCAATCAACTGCCCGCACTCGCACCGAGTCTCAGTGTAGGGGCTACAGCCTGACTGGCTGGATTTTGAAGTGACCATGCTCACGCAAAGGTGCTTCCAAATGAAATTGAGAACGATTATTAATATCTCAATCGCCGTCCCGCTGTCAAGAGGTATTGGGGCCCTCACAAAGGATGGGACAAGTGCTTTTCAGAATAAGGTTGCCTATAATTTACGCATGATACGAGTTGGAAAACGTCGGGTTTGCTTGGGGAAGCATAGTTGGCGGGATTGGTATGATTCTTTCGGGGTGTGCAACGGCCCTCCCTCCAATGGTCCAACGCACTCAAATCACCGGTGGGGTGGTGGTGGGACGGGTTCTGGTAGTGATTACAGGTGAGACGAGCCGGCGGTATGAACCGGAAGTGCGTTTCTTTGAGGTGGAAGACCAGACGACTTACGAGCGTTTCAATGTTGAGGTCAAATCCAAAGATCGACACTTTGCGATTTCGTTGCCGCCCGGAGAGTATCAGCTGAGCAGGGTGCAGATTAGTGAAGGGCCCTTCATGTCCATGGCGCAACTGGCTAGGGCATTTGTAGTGGGAACTGGTTCCGTCACCTATTTAGGCACATGGCGATTTGGAGTGGACTCGCCGCGCTATGGAAGAATGGTCGTTGTATCGGTGGTACTCGATCAAGACCAAACGACGCAGGCGCTCGACTTTCTGGATGAACATTATCCCGCTCTCAGGAAGCAGCGCATGGTAGAAACGCTCCCGCGACCGTCTCAGGTGGAGGCCCGGCTATACGAAGTCATGCCGTACCCACGCTACTCTCGGTACTTTCGTCGGCATCTCTGGTAAGTATCTGCGACAGTTATGAACTCACGAAGATCGCGCCCAATCTTTCTTACCGCGCTTGGCCTGTTTGCGGCGATTTTCGCTGGTTGTGTGGGTGTGCAATCCGGATCAAAGCCTTTTGTCATCCAGCGGACTCAGATGCATATGGGTACACTGGTCTCAATTACCGTGGTGGCCTCGGTTGAGGCTGTCGCACAGTCGGCGATCACGGCAGGGTTTGTGGAAATCAAACGATTGGAGCAGTTGCTCAGTACCTGGATTCCGACGAGCGAATTGTCCAGGGTCAATCTTGCCGCCGGACAGCGGCCTGTGGACGTGAGCCGGGAGACATTGGATCTTGTCAGCCGATCACTGGAGATGGCGAGACTCACCGAGGGTGGGTTCAACATTGCTATAGGTCCCGCCGTCGAAGCTTGGAGTGTCACTGAACGGCAGCGCATTCCAAGCGATGCGGAATTGCGATCGATGAAAGGCCTCGTCGATTGGACGAGCATCCAAATAGATGACGAGGCCCGGACCATTTATCTCCCGCGGCCAGGCATGCGGATCGATGTCGGTGGCATTGGGAAAGGGTACGCCGCGGATCGAGCCGTGGAAGTTCTTAAGAGGGCAGGCGCAGTGGGAGGCGTCGTGGCACTGGCTGGCGATATCAAGACATTCGGAAATTTGCCGGGTATGAAGGGATTTCGGGTGGGAATTCGTCATCCGAGGCAAGAGGGTGCAATGGTCGCGACGATCGAGCTTCAGGACGAGGCAATTTCAACGGCAGGGGACTATGAACGTTATTTTGAGCAAGACGGAGTCCGTTATCATCACATTCTTGACCCGATCTCTTTGGAGCCAGCCAGAAGATGCCAAAGTGTGACCGTGGTGGCGAAAGAGGGGATCATGGCGGATGGTTTAGACACGGGGATTTTTGTCTTGGGACCCGAGCGGGGCATGGAGTTGGTGCAGCGCCTACCCCACATTGAGGCGGTGATCATCGACGATCGGGGACAGATGACGGTGTCCTCCGGACTCCGTACTCGTCTGCGCTATCCGTGAGATCGGTATTCCGTGGTGAATTCCAAGGCGTCGGACTCAGAGTTTGTTCTGCCCGTGTTCAACGGTTTAGCTGGGTTTGGTTGGAAGCATGTCTGTCAAGAACTTTGAAGTAGCAGGACTGTGCGATTCGTCCCGCGACGATTACCGAGCCGTTTTCAGATCGTAAATAATCGAAAACTTCACGGGCTTTTGGGGTTGTTCCAACGGACGAGGAAGCGTGATCGGAGGCCCTTTTCTCACATCTTCTACTGCGACTTGATCCAGCATCGCGTTGCCGGAACTCTTGGCCACACGAACGTCACTCAATATCCCATCCTCGTGGAGCAAGGCCGTCAACGTAACTTTCCCCTGTATCCCCTCCGTTCGCAATATCGCAGGATAGCGTTTATCGAGATCCTCAATCCATCTCGCCATGAGATCCGAGAGCCATCCGTAATCGGTCTTGGCAGATTTGGTTTGGCCGAAAGGAACAGAGGCAGCCACTTGTGGTCCAGGAGCGTTTGGAGCCTGCTTAGCCGCTTGTGCCTCACTATGGGTGGCTGTCGAATCAACGGGAGCAGGAGGTATCGGTTCGGCAGTTGCTGTCGACGTGTGCTGGGGAGGGAGACCGACTGCAGTGGGTTCGGGGTCATGTAGGGGCAAGGCCACAGGCGTATCACTCGACTGGAGTTCGGGTGTTGTTTGAGCACGTTGTAATAATGGCACAGCAACAGATGTAGGTGACGTAGCCGGATCCGGCTGATTCACAACCGGCTCTGGTTTTGACGGAACGGGTGGCGTGGGAGTGAGCTCTGCCACCGGAGGCTGCGGAGCAGCTGGCATGATCTGGGTTGGAGCCGGTTTTGCTACGACAGGAGCAATGGGAGGTGGGGGTGGGGTTGTCGGCGTTTCAACGCTCGGTCGGGGCTGGTCTGCTATCAGATGAGGAGTCGGCGCGGGAGGAGTGGAGCGCTGGTGTGCTGGAGTGGAGGTGGTCTTCGCTTGAGCAGGCGGTACGGATGCTTCTGGAGTCGAGGGCGTAGCTATCGCCGATGGTGCGACCATCGCCACATTCCACTTGAACGGTTCTGCTTGAGGCGCCAACTGCATATGTTGCACGAAGAAGACGGCTGCTACGGTCAGGCTGCCATGCAGCAGGCAAGATACAAGCCATCCTGTTACTTGGGGGCCAGTTCTCTCGATGTGATGGGGAATTGAGTCGATATTCACAGGCGAATGACCTCGAGGCTCACTTGTTGAAATCCTAGTCCACGTATTTCGTCAACCAAAGCCACGAACTTCTCCAGCATCGTTGCTTTGTCTGCGCGAACGACGACGGCTGATTCACGAGACTGTGTGGTGAGTGCCGACGGAAGATCAGCGTCTGGGATCGGTTTGTCGTTGAGAAACAGACCACCCTCCGATGTCAGGGTAATCACGATGGGCACATCTTTTCGATCTCCGACGGCCTTGGCCTTGGCCAGATTCACAGGAATCTGGCCCGTGCTGATGAACGTTGCGGTGGTCAGCACGATGACGAGCAAGACCAACATGACATCCACGAGCGGGATGACGTTGATCTGATCAATGTCCCGTTCCATGCTGCGCCTTGTACTGGTTCAGGAGTTCGGTCACGCGACGTCGAAGCACATTGTTCATGACGACGCAGGGAATAGCCACCAGCAGGCCGACGGCCGTGGCCTTCAACGCCAGGCTTAAGCCGATCATGATTGTGTTGACGGCCATCGTACCCGACGTACCCATCGTATGAAACGTCAGCATGATACCAAGGACGGTTCCCAGGAGGCCAATGTAGGGAGCGTTGGCGGCGACGGTTCCGATGATCACGAGCCGTTTGGTGAGGGTGATTTCCAGCAACAGCACATTGGAAAACTGGGATAGATTGACCCGCCGGTAAAATAACCAGCGTTCGACCGCGACGGCCACGGACCAAAGGCTTAAGACCAGTAAGAGGCCGATAATCCCGTAATCAACGGCGTGCTTCAACGCGTCCATCGCGACTCCTTACATCCTGTAGGTGTGACCCGAACTGGCGGGGTGGGAGCCGGAGCACTGGCCCATCAATGCCAGATTGAGGGGAAGCCTGTCAATCTGCGTGCACATTGGCGCGTGCCCTTCATTGAGATTGCTGATCGGCTCGAAAGAGCACGGTGTGCGTGGCAGAGACGCGGAGTTCAACCGCCGTGCCTTCCTGGTAGACACTGGTCGAACTTTCGCTGCTATGGACGACTTGGCCGGAGGGGAGCTGGACCGTATAGAGATTCTCCGAGCCCCGGAACTGCCGAGCCACGATCCGCGATCCGGCCGATTTGTTCGGCATGAGGTGAATATCATCCGGGCGGATCATCACGACCACTGCGGTTCCCTCCTCACTGCGTAGTGTGTTTGGAAACTCTCCTAGCTCGGTGTGGACCATGCCTTGTTGGATCTGCCCAGTGATGAAATCGGCCTGCCCGACGAAGTCAGCGACGAAGGGGGTCGAGGGGACATGGTAGATCAGCTCCGGTGAATCCATCTGTTCAAGCACGCCTTGATTTAAGACGGCGATCCGGTCGGCCATGGCAAAGGCTTCGTCGTGATCGTGTGTGACCAAGATGGTCGTCGTTTTCATTCGACGCAAGAGCGTATGGAGTTCTTGCCGCATATGGCCGGCCATATCAGGGTCAAGATTGCTGAATGGTTCGTCTAGTAAGAGTACCACCGGATGCTGGACCAAGGCCCGTGAGAGTGCCACGCGCTGCTGCTGGCCGCCTGACAATTCATGCGGGTAGCGCCGTTCGAACCCTTCCAGGCCGGTGAGACGCAGCATCTCTTGGACCTGGCACCTACGCTCCGCTCGTGACAAGTGGCGGAGTCCAAAAGCGATGTTATCGGAGACGCGCAGATGAGGGAACAGGGCGTACTCTTGAAAGACCATGCCGACGTGCCGTTCTTCAGTTGGAATCGTTTCGGCGGAAGACGAGACGCGTCGACCCGACAGAAAAATCTCTCCGGACCGCACCGGTTCGAGTCCTGCGATCGCTCTCAGGATTGTCGTCTTACCGCAGCCTGATGGCCCAAGCAGACAGAGAATTTCCCCTTCTCGTGCCGAAAACGAAATATCGCGGATCGCCGGGCGGCTCGGATCATAGGCGCAGGACAGCGCAGTTCCAAGACGGGAGACGCCGGTGTATAGAGATTGACCTGACCTGGCAGCTGGTCAGCTCCCAGGTGGGTCATGTGCGATTCTGTCGCCATCCTTGTTCCTATGCCGCTCGCCAGTCGCGTGAGAGTAACAGTACCAGCGCGGGCAAGCCTACGAGCACGATCAGGAGTGCGGACGGAGCGGCCAGCTGATAGTATTCTTCGCTCGCTTCAAGCCACACACGGATCGCCAGCGTGTCAAAGCCCACTGGTCGCAGGAGTAACGTTGCGGGGAGTTCTTTCATTGTCTGCAGAAACATCAGGACCCAGGCGACGATAAACCCATTGCGAATGAGCGGCAGCGTCACACGCCGCCAGGTTTCCTGAATGCCGAGCCCCAATGTGCGGGCCACTTCTTCAAGATTGGGCGTGATTTGCTGGAGCGCTGGTTCGAGGGATTGGAGCCCCGCTGGAAGAAAGTGCAGCACGTAGGCAACGATCAAGACGATCGCGGTACCATAGAAGAAGGGCATCAGTTTCAGAAAGAGGACCAACACGGCGAGCGCCGCCACTGGTCCAGGAAGCACATAGCCGGCATAGGCAGCCTGCAAACAGCCGACGTTGAGCCATGTCGGTTTCCGGCTCGCGAGATAGGCTAGCGGGAGGCCGACCAGGACTCCCGCAGTGGCGGCGAGGGCCGACAGCACGGCGCTGTTCCACACAAAGTTGAAGAAACGAGCATCCAGAATCGCCTGGGCCTCCGGAGACAGGCTCCACTGAATGAGCAGATAGGCGGGAATGCCAAAGGCCGCACCCACGATGGTGGCAAGATACACGGTGAATGCCGCTGTCTTGAGCCACCCGCATTGGATTCGCTGCGGAGCGCGGTAGCGCCCCGTCGTCTGGTAGAAGCGACTCTTGTGGCGAAACCATCGCTCGGCCAACAAGAACACTAAAGCGAGAACTACCAGCAGGATGCTCAGGATGCTTGCAGCCTGGTTATCGGACCGTCCGGTCACAACAGCGGCAGCGTCACACGCAGCATCGTCTGGAGATGAGAGGCCCCGCACGTACGGGCCACTTCCTCAAAGGACACGTTCAAACTTAACAGTGCACTCCTAGTGAGGAGATACACAAAAGGAAAGGTATCGAGCGCCATCACGAGGCTCGCGCCCCAGAAGCTTTGGGGCGAGAAGATTCTGGCTTGAGACCCTGCGACTATCTGCCAGAGGTGTTCCACCGGTCCCCCAAATCCCAAGAGATAGTTGTAGACATAGGCCAACACGTATGTCGGCATCGCCAGCGGCAGCACAAGAGCGATTTCCCAGAGCCAGCGCCCACGGAAATCAAATCGTGTCACCATCCAGGCGGTTGATACTCCAAGCAGAAGCGTAAGAACCGCCACGGCGCCGGCCAAAGAAATGGTATTGATCAGCAACTCAGGAATGCGTGTACTCCAAAGACGCTGCCACACAGCCGGATCGGCAGACAAAGCCAGGGTTGTTACATAGCCCAGCGGCAACAGGATCAGTGTGGCACTGGCCAGAGTAACCAGCTGCAGGGGTGAGGCGACGAGTTGGCGTAAGGTGGTCACAAGCAGGCTCGTGTATTACCGGAGACCCACTTGTTCAATGAGCACGAGCGTGGGCTCACGCAGTTCGGCAAGTTTGGTCAAAGGGACCAAGGCTGCGCGAAAACTCTTCCGCTCGATGAGGGCTGGATCGGCCTTAACCTCCGGATGAAGCGGATATTCCTTGTCGAGATCGGCGAACATTTTCTGGCCGGCTTGCGCAACGAGGAACTCAACGAGCAGCTTGGCGCTGTCGAGGCGGGGGGTGTGTTTGAGGACCCCAATGCC
>JACPZN010000131.1 GCA_016195505.1 Nitrospirota bacterium
ATCCTGTTCATCTGCGGCGGAGCGTTTGTCGGATTGGAACAGATCATCGAACAGCGCCTTAATCGGAAGGCAATGGGATTCGGAGCTGAAATCCGTGGGCGGAGCGAGATTCGCTTGGGCGATCTTTTGGCCAAGGTGCAGCCTGAGGATTTCCTCAAGTATGGTCTGATCCCGGAATTTGTCGGGCGATTGCCGGTTGTAGCCACCTTGGAGGAATTGGACGAGCGGGCCTTGATCCGTATCCTCACGGAGCCGCGAAACGCCCTTACGAAGCAATATGAAAAGCTGTTGTCCTTTGAAAAAGTGAAACTCAGATTCACGGAAGGAGCCTTGGGTGCGGTCGCCCGGAAAGCATACGCGCAGAAGACCGGCGCGCGTGGACTTCGGGCTATCTTGGAAGAGGTTATGCTCGATGTCATGTACGACGCGCCCTCTCAGAAACAGATTATAGAAGTTATGATTACTGAGGATTCCATCTTCGGCAGGAACCCGCCGATTCGTATCTTTGAACAAGACAAGGACGCCAAGAGCGCGTAATTTCAAACAAAAATGTGCAAGCTGCCCGTAAAAAAGAAGGGGCTTGCGCAGGTCAACATCCCTTGGCTTCTTTAGCCCATGCATTCTTGACAATTCTTTTCAACTGGCCCCATCCCTCTTCCTGCGGAACTCTTGGCTTTTCCTCGACAATCGGAAACGCTGCGCTATACTTGCCATGTGCGAATCTGTTTCTGGGAGGACCTGTGAAATACCCCGTATCATCGAGTCTTCGTCATAAGGGGAAAGTCCTTGAACTTGATGCGGCACGCGAAGTGGTGACCCTGTTAGGGATCAACGGGGACCCCATCGGGAGTCTGTCGTGGGACTTCGTGATTGATCAAATCCTCGCCTACCGCAAACTGCCTGTTCAAAAAGAAGTCCGATCAGAACCACGCATTTCACTCGCGTTTCGCGTACGCTACAACACGCCGGAGGGACCGCGCTTTGAGAGTCGAGCGGGGGGCATCGGTGGAGGCGGCTTGTTTATCGAAAGCCAAGCGCCCCTGCCGATGGGGACTAAGCTGGCCATGGAGTTCTCACTTCCGGAAAAGCCCTCGGAATGGCTCCCTGCCAAAGGGATGGTGGCGTGGGTCTGTCCGAAAGCCGACCAATATACGTTTAGCCCAGGGATGGGGGTGCGGTTTACTGAAATCACCCAGGAAGTCCGCCAGCGGATTCTCGAGTTGGTGAAAACAGCCCAAGGTACGGGCCAGGCAGCCTAATTCTAGATCCTAGTCCATTCCACCTCTTCGAAGTATTTGGATTGCCGATATGAAGCTTCCAGTCATCTTGACCGCAGGCCATCAAGGTAAATTCCTGGTCATCGACACCGAGCATGAAACGATCAACGTGCAAGACATGTTAGGGCACCTGTTGGGCAATATGCCCTGGGGGGCGATCATTGAACGAGTGCTCGCCAATGACGACGACGCCCGGTTTGCCCATTGCCGCACGCAGCCGCGAGCCCCGCTCGCGGTGAAAGTGCGCTATACCACTCCTGAAGGAAAGCAGTTCGATAGTTTAACCGGTGGAATAGGAGGAGGC
Organism: Nitrospirota bacterium; assembly: GCA_016195505.1. GTDB lineage: Bacteria > Nitrospirota > Nitrospiria > Nitrospirales > Nitrospiraceae > Nitrospira_D. The sequence goes on from JACPZN010000131.1 coordinate 1,582, forward strand.
GGACTCTTTATCGAGAGCGGCGCCCCGTTGGCTCCAGGGACAGAGCTCTCTGTCGAATTCGCGCTCCCTGATCAGCCCTGGGAAAAACTGAAAGCCAAAGCGAAGGTGATCTGGACCCGCAACAAGCCGGAACGTTACCTCTTGTTTCCCGGCATGGGAATCCAGTTCGTGGATATTGATAAGAAAGCGCAGGATCTGCTTGTGGAACTAGTCGAAGCTCTGAATCGGAGTCGAAACCCTTCTTGAATCGATCGGGTCCTTTCCTGCCCAACGTTTGACGTCAAGACTACTGTCCCGCTGCACGATCGCCTCCATCTCACCAGCCACTGATCCATTCCCCAAAAACCGAAGTCGATAGGCTGCTTCCGCTCAAAAGATCCGCGAGAGAGGATGACAGCGTAGGCGTCCGCCCTACAGTACCTAAGGCTTGAGCAGCTGCCCGACGCACAGAGGCATGGGGATCGCGCAGCAGCGTCACCAACTCTGTTTCCGCCTCTGCGCCCACCGCCGCTGAGAGCCATCCCACACTTCTCGCTGCGGCTTCGCGCACCGTTGGATCAGAATCGTGCAGTGCACGAAACAAAAATGGTTCTGCCTTCTGGTCGCCAATTTTCCCCAACGCCTCAGCAGCAGTCAGACGAATCGCTGTATCGCGATCACCCAGCAAGGTTATAAGCAGGTCTACGGTCGCTTGAGGTTCCAGCGTGGGAGTGTCCCGATAACAGCCAGCGGTCAGAGCAATCAAACAGGTCAGCGATAACGTGAGAAGGAGCGATCTGGCTCTATGTAGAATCGTCGAAAGAGAAGACGGGACTGCTGTGAATCTCACGCGGGTTTCGAGGGATCTTCTTGAGCGACCGGTATTTCTTTCGCCGCTTCAAGAGACTGTTGGATTTCTTTCTGGGCCGCATCCATTTCAGCCTGGATGGTGCGCATCGAAGGATCGACGCTGTTGCGGACATCAGCTACAGCCTGCCGGAACGTTTTCAGTACATCGCCCACGCCTTCGCCCAAACTCTGCATGTCTTCAGGAGATACACCCGCCGGAGATTGGGCGGCTTTAACCTTCAAAGCCGCTTGTTGGGCCTGGACGCGGGCCACAGCGTCTTTATTCACTATCGCTGAAGGACGTTTCACCGCTGGCTTCGCTTGGGCTCCCGGTGGTAGAGGGGGATATTGCCCCCGGGCCATCGGAGAAGGAGCCGCAGTGCGCTCCTCCATCGAAACCACATGCTGTGCTGGTGCAGCCGGTGACTCTCGGTGCGGGACAGTTCGCGATGTTTGGGGAGCCTGTGGTCCCACGTTGTAAAGCAACGAGGCCGTAGTACCTGGCGTCATCTCAGGGCCCGGAACATAAGGGACATTAGGCTTGGCGATTGCGGGTGCCACGCTCGTGGCTGGAGCCTGCGTCGCTGTGACAATTGGCGGACCCTGAGCCGGTTGTGGCTGTGCGGTTTCCTGTTGGGTCTGAGCTGCGGCGGGTTGTGGGACTTCGTTGACTTCTTTCTTAAAGCCTTTCAGGGCCTTACCGACACCTTCGCCGATCTGCGGCAAGCGGCCGGCCCCGAAAATGATCAGCACGATGACCAGAATGATAATGAGCTCGGAAATACCCATCGTCCCGAACATGTCCGCACCTCAGACCGAGAAAATTCTTTGAGCGTATGCTGATTCGCACAGAAGATTCAATCTAGCCGCCACACCGACGCGGTGTCAAGAAAGCGCTTGATGAAGTGGTTTAGGGATGCGATAGGGATCAGAGTATAGCAATAATCTCGGTCTGGAGTGGTTGGCCGTACACCAGCGCTTCTCGATCCGAGACATATACATCCAGTTCGCTCCTGATCCCGAATTCCCCCGGAAGATAGATGCCAGGCTCAATGGAAAAACAGGTTCGCGGCATGAGCCGGCGACTATCCTGCGTCTCAAGGTTGTCGATGTTTGCCCCATTGCCATGGACTTCTTCCCCGATAGAGTGGCCGGTCCGGTGCATAAAGAAGTCGCCATAACCAGCCTCCCGAATCACGTTGCGGCAGACATCGTCGACTTCCCATCCAAAGGGAAACCGGCCTGAAGCCACTTGTTCACGGACAAACAACAGTGCCGCATCACGCCCTCGCCGGACCTGTTCAAAGACCGTACAGTGCTTGAGAGGCACCCGCTTCTCCGTATAGCCAGTCCAAGTAATGTCGCCATAGACAGACCCCGGCTCTGTCCGCTTGGCCCACAGATCGATTAACACCAAACTGTCTCGCGTAATCGGAGAGGAGCCGGATTCGACCGGACCATAATGCGGATCGGCGCTATGGGCATCGACTGCCACAATAGGAGCGCTGGACGTCGTCATCCCGGCGTCACGAATGCGCGAGAGAATAAACTGCTGCAGCCCGTATTCAGTCAACTCGCGTCCCTTCCCGATCGACAAAGCGACATGCGCAAAGGCCTCGTCGACGATTTTCCGGAGCGCTGCCGTCGCGTAGCAATGCGATTCCAGTTGCTGGTCCGTCCAGACCGCTTCAAACTGTTGAACGAGATCGGCTGAGGTGACGACCTCAATCCCGAAACTTCGAATCAAATCGATCGTGCCGGCATCGACCCGTGACAGATAGGGAACAGCATTGAGGGGCGAATACTGCATCGCGATGCGCCGCCGGCCTTCCAACAGCGACGACAATAACACGCGTTGCTGTTCCCACGACACATAATGCCGGTCATGCCCGGGCAAATCATCAAGCACGTGCGGTTCAATCCGGTGGACCAGCTTGACCGGTTCTCCCGAGGCCGGGATCCAATAATACCAACGCCGGGTGACATGCTGTGAAAGATCGAGGAGCAACACTCGATAGGCCAAGAGATCGCTTCTTCGAAAATCGTAGAAGAGCCAACCATCAAGCAAGTCCGACTCTCGGACCGCCTTTTGGATTGCGGCAATCCGCTCGTGATGCATGACTGTGCCCATAGGATCTGCATCTTATCGTCGGGGTCGAGGGGCGTCAATCAGGCGATAGGTCTCCCATGCACGCCATGCTACAATGCCGGCCTATGGCTCCAGAGTCGCCCCCGGAATCCTCATCCCATCGTGTCACGTTGTTCTTCGGGCCGGAGCCAGTGGAGGGAGAACCCGACTCGCTGGCCTGCGTATTCAATGTGAAGAAACGGAGCTGGAAAGCCGGAGTCCAGGTGTCCGTGGAAATCGGCATGGACCAACTGTCGGCCCTTAGTCACCAGATCCGACTTACCGATCGGCTCACACAGATATTGAGGACGCTTCCCTCGGAGGAACGTCCTCTTTATGAAGGACGCGTGGCGGATCTCTTTGCGCAGGCCGTGAGCCGGTGCAAGCTTGATCTTCGCCTACAATGCGGGCTGACCCCAGAGAATCAACGTATCCTGGCCAATGAATTGGCGATGGAACTGGACAAGACCGTCATTGCTCGCTCGGAGTATGTCGTCGCCTACGTTTTGACGGAGCTGGATCTTGCTTCTGACCGCCCATCACCTTCATCTATTTAGCTTCTTGCAACGGCAGGGGGTTTGCATTCATCGATGAATTTGTTATAACGCATCCCAGGACCACCACATGATCCTTTCGCATTCATCCAATCGTGCCCTGAAGAGGAAGGAGGCGCCTCACGTGAAAACTAGTGGACTTTGCAGCAAACGCCCGCTCGTGACACTCATCATGGTCTTGACATTCTGTTCCATGATTGCGCTTCCAGCCTGGAGCCAGTCTTCGTCCTCTGACACGTCGCAAGGAACGGCATCTGGGGCCGGGATGCAAGCACTATCCGCTCTCTCTACCATCGTATACTTTCCCTTCAAGGGGGCGTTCGCTATTGGAGGAGGAATCGTCGGTGGCCTCGCTTATGCCTTCTCAGGCGGCAACGAACAGACGGCTAAAAGCATTTGGATCCCAAGCGTGTATGGAACCTACGTCATCACGCCCGAACACCTCACCGGCGATCGTGCGGTGCGTTTCTTCGGTGTTGCCGCCGACAGTGAAGGAGCGCCGGCCGCATCTGCGTCTGAACCAGTCAAGTGATATGAAACCTGTCATCGGTGTGACCCCAGATTTCAATGCCGGTGACAGGAAAGATATGGGCGGGCGTGAGCCGACCTACTTCCTCCGGGCACGCTACATTCGGGCCATCGAAGAACTCGGTGGCATCCCACTCATTCTTCCCCTCGTCGCAGAAACGGCCGCCCGTCGGAGACTCCTCGATAGCGTTGACGGCCTTCTGATCACAGGCAGCGGTCCAGACCTCCCGCCACACCTCTACGGAGAACGCCAGCGCTACAAGTTTCCGCTCGTGAGTGAGCGGCGCGCCGACTTTGAACTGGAATTGGTCCAGCAGGCCAGAAGCCTCGATCTTCCGCTTTTGGGGATTTGTGGGGGCATGCAGACCGTCAATGTCGCGTGCGGAGGCAGCCTTTTCCAGGATATTCCGTCACAGGTCCAGAACGCATTGGACCATCGCCAGAAAACGAAAGCGATCCATGTCTCTCATCCCGTCGCCGTGGCGCCGAAGAGCCTGCTCAAGAAAATCGTCGACAAGGCGACGCTCATGGTGAACAGCTCCCATCATCAATCCGTCAAGACGGTCGCCCCATCTCTGTCTACGAGCGCCGTCGCCCCCGATGGAATTGTCGAAGCGATCGAGTCGCCCGCGCACCGATTCCTGCTCGCCATTCAGTGGCACCCTGAATTCCTCTTTGAGCGCCACGCGGCCCACCGGCGACTTTTCGAGGCCCTGCTGCGCGCCGCAAGACGGACTCGAACGTGATCCATGAAAGCTGCCCCAGACGTTGTCAGCTTCGTTTGAGTGACCATTCACCTGCTATACTTGACTCCGTATGGAGCCTTCGTCCCTTGATCCCGTCGCGGCCAATCCCACCCCCCTCAACTCCAGGGAATCCGTGACGAGCCGTCTCTTTCGGACCAAACCCATCAGTCAAATTCTGGCGGACGCGGACCATCCGGAGCATCGCCTCAAGAAGACGCTGACAGTCTGGGATCTGACAGCGCTCGGGATCGGAGCAATCATCGGCACCGGCATCTTCGTCCTAATCGGCACTGCCATCGTGGGCGATGCGCATCGACCGGGCGCTGGACCCGGCATCATTCTCTCGTTCATCCTCTCCGGGCTCACATGCGCGCTAGCCGCCCTCTGCTACGCCGAATTTTCGGCGATGATCCCCGTCGCCGGCTCGGCCTATACCTTTTCCTACGCCACCCTGGGCGAGTTTCTCGCCTGGCTCACTGGGTGGAATCTGATCCTGGAATATGGCGTGGCCTGTGTCGCGGTAGCGATCGGCTGGTCCGGGTACTTCAATAATTTGCTCAAGCTCGCAGGTTTAGAGCTGCCCTATTGGACGACACATCCGCCGGGAGGCTCTGATGGAGGTGTCGTGAATCTCCCAGCGGCTATTATTGTCCTGCTCGTGACGGTGATCCTTGTTATCGGGATCAAGGAAAGCGCGCGCGCCACCGGGTTGATCGTCTGCCTGAAACTCGCGGTGATCTTCTTCTTTATCGCCATCGGAACTCCTGCGGTGAATGTCGACAACTGGACGCCGTTTATGCCGCAGGGTTTCGAGGGAGTCCGGTCCGCCGCCGCCATCATCTTTTTCGCCTACATCGGATTCGACGCCGTTTCGACCGCTGCGGAGGAAGCCCGCAATCCCCAACGCGATGTGCCCTTGGGCATCCTCGGCTCATTGGCTCTCTGCACGGTGCTGTATATCTCTGTCGCCGCGGTGCTCACCGGACTCGTCCCTGCGAGCCAGATCGACATTCATGCTCCGGTGGCCGATGCACTGAGCGTGGCGGGGTTCAAATGGGGCGCGGCCGTCGTGGCCGTCGGCGCCGTAGCAGGAATTACGAGCGTTCTGGTTGTGATGATGCTCGGACAGATCCGCGTCTTCTTTGCCATGTCGCGCGATCGGCTGCTGAGTCCGGGTCTGTCCAAAGTTCATCCGACGTTCGGCACACCGCACCGCGCGACGATTCTCACCGGTGTCGCAGTAGCGATCTTGGCCGCACTCATTCCGATCGGCGACGCGGCGGACATGACGAACATTGGGACGTTCTTCGCTTTCGTCCTCGTCTGCTTAGGGGTAATGATCCTGCGCTATACGAAGCCGAACCAGCCGCGCCCGTTCCGTCTTCCCTTTATGCCGCTCGTGCCGCTGTTGGGCATAGCAGCTTGCCTCTACCTCATGGCGGGTCTGCCGAAGCTGACCTGGATCCGCTTTGGGGTGTGGACCGTCATCGGCGTGGTTGTCTATGCCGGCTACGGGCTAAAACACAGCAAGCTCGCTACGCAGACCAGGCAGTATTGATCCATTGACGGTTGAGTCATAGCTCGATTAATTTCAATGGAACAATGAACAAATGAGTCAATCGTAGTTTTCTTAGAGATTCGTTCTGCCGGATGGCTGTGAATCCGACGTAGGAACAGCCGCAGGCTGAGCGTCGGTTACTGGGGCTGAGGATGCCGGAGCCGGTATTGCGACAGCAGCAGGAGCAGCTTGAGCGGCAGGACCGGTCGCTGCCGGAGCAGGGGGCTTCGGGGAAGCGGCCGGCTTCGGCGGCGCTGGTTTTTCAGGCTTGATGCCTCCTTCCCAGGCCGGACCGGAATACATGTCCGCCGTCAGACCATTGGTCTTCCATTTCTCTTCGAAATCAGCCGCGGCTTTGTTGGGTGTTTCACCCACGCCCATGACATCGTTCCAAGGATAGGCCTTTGGCCCGATCTGGCAACCGGATTCCGTGCGCTTCAAATATAAGGCGATCGGATTCCCCCGATAGGGTCCGAGATAAATGTGCACACAGCCGACGTATTCGAGCAGATTGGCCATGCCGTTCTCCAAGATCGGGCATGATGCCACAAGAAGCGAGAAGAGGGCAAGAAGGGACACGCAGGTAGATAAGGATCGGCCCGGCGTTCAGGCACCGGTTTTCGCGAATCGTTCTCGTGCCTGGTCAATCGAGCGCAAGAGCGCCCGGTGGCTTCGGCAGCCCACCACTAGTTTGGCATCAGAAATTACAACGGGTCTATAGGGAAGGAGAAAGCGCTCTTTCAGGCGTGCAATACGCGCGAGAGACCGTTCCAAGCGTTCGCCTGTGATCGTACCGTCCGCGACGGCTTTGTCCACAGCGCTGATGGCCGCCATTTCTCGATTGCGATCCTTGCAGATCAGCGGCATATCGCAGCCAGCCAGAATCGACTGCACTGCGGCGTCTTCGACGCCGTAGTGATCGATGATTGCGTGCATTTCAAGATCGTCGGTCAGTACCACGCCGTCGTACTGCAGTTCCTCACGGAGAAACTTTCCAATGATCGTGGGGGACAGCGTGGCCGGCCGTTTATCATCCAATGCGCGATACAGTACGTGGGCCGTCATCATCGTGGCGACACCGTGCGCCACGGCATACCGGAACGGAGGAAACTCAATCTGTTCCAATCGCTCGCGCGGCGCGGTCACGACGGGCAATTCTTTGTGCGAGTCCGCACTGGTATCGCCGTGACCTGGAAAATGTTTGCCGCAGGCCACGACGTGGTTGTCTTGCAACCCTCCCACTGTCGCCAAACCCAGTTCACACACCGGCGCAGGCGTGGCACCGAACGCACGATCACCGATCACCGGATTCGCCGGGTTGCTGTTCACATCCAGCACGGGCGACATATTCATATTGATGCCGACGGCTTTCAGCTCTTTCGCAATCGTCGCGGCCGCGGCGTAGGCCAGCTCGGAAGAATTGCACCGGCCAAACACGTCGCACGAGGGGAAAATTGTAAACCCCTTCGGCAATCTCGAGACGCGCCCACCTTCTTGATCGATCGAGATCAGGAGCGGAGAGTGGGGGCTGCAGCGCTGCAATTCGTTCGTTAGCTCGATGATCTGTTCAGCCGATTCGAGATTTCTCGAAAATAAGATGACCCCGCCGGGCTTATACTCTTTGATGTACGCGGCGAGGTCCGCCGAGACGGCCATGCCGTCGAACCCCACCATAAAGAGTTGGCCGATCTTGTCACGAGACATCAGCATGCCCCTGGCCCCTCGCCTGCGTTACAACGCGCGGTCCATCAAATACTGAATCAGCAGCCTG